>CBDUSM010000120.1:0-5113 GCA_965369825.1 uncultured Bacteroidales bacterium | reverse complement strand
TTCTTGCTTTTCATCCATGTCAACCCTATGGGGCTATTTATCATTCTCGTCGATGCCTTTACTACCGACAATAGGCTCCTACGGAGCCAAAAAACACTTCGCATATCGTTATTCGGATATCGGATATCATATATCTTCCTTTCGTTTCTCGCTTTTCTCTTTTCGTTTTTCGTCTTTCTCTTCTCTCTTCATCCGTAATCACGAATCACTGATGTTCCGGCCTTAGAAGATCGCTTACTGTTTTTACCGGATTAAACGTAACAATCGGCACTTCAACAAATACGGTAATCCAGTCAGCCATAGCACCATTCCATAACCCTGGCAATTCGAGTGCTTTGAGATCACGACCATCTTTTGATTTTTGGGATATAAATCCAGTAGTGGGATCAATAAACTGTTTCAAGTTAAATTTCTCCCCTTTATAATCCCTTACGCCACAAGCCAGGTCGACCGGATTGAAATGAGTTGAGCTTAAAAATATTTCTTTTTGCTTCGGATCAACCATATTTATCTGTGACGACTCAACAATTTGCAAAGAATCTTCGCCCCTACTGTTTCGAACCAAAAAAGGTCCACCGCCAGGTTCTCCAATATTTCTCACCATACCACATACACGGATTGGCCGGTTGAGTTTTTCAAATAAAAACCTGATTTTTTCAAGGGTTTTCATATTCTGAAAAGCAGAGCCAATATCAATATTAAGTTCTGTCCGGGCAAAATGAACGATTCGTTCAATTTCAATGTCACTAACCTTCCCTGAATTTAGCTTTTTTAGAAATTCGAATATTTTTTCCTGAAGACTTAAAAGTAGTCCACCCAGCACTTTCTTAAACGTATATGTTTCTTCTTTAAATTTATCGGCAACAACATTATCAATATTTTTAATAAAAATAATATCTCCCTGGAGGTCGTTAAGGTTTTCTATCAACGCTCCATGCCCTCCCGGTCTAAAGAGCATTGAGCCATCCGCATTACGGAAAGGCTCATCACGGAGGTTAACGGCAATAGTGTCGGTTGAACTTTTCTGAATGGAAATAGAAACATCAATTCTGACATTAAATCGTTGCTGATATTCATCAATAACCAAATCAGTCATTTCCCGAAACCTGTTAAGATGGTCAGGAGAAACTGTATAGTGAATATATACATTATGCTGTTTATCAACACAATAATGAGCACCTTCTATAAGATGTTCTTCAAAAGGCGTACGACTTTTATCAGGGTAACGGTGAAACAATAACAAGCCCTTAGGAAGATTTGCATAGTTCAGGCCTTTTTCAGATAGAAAATACTCCAGGAGCAGAATAAAATTCTTCTGATCAAAAATATCAATGTTAAATTTTTCATCTTTTTCAAGGGATAGCTTAAGCTCTTCAAAAAATGCAAATTTTTTCAGGTTATTGAAGAAGCTCTTAACAGATTTATGCTGCTCTTCATCGAGCATCGCATTCAGATCATGAGTTGCTGAGGCATCTTCCCTAAACTCAAAAAGATTTTTAAACATCCGGGTAGCAGCACCAGAGGCCGGAACAAATTTCAAAACCCGCTTAATCTTTGATAAACCATCATAAAGTGATACATATTCATTGATCTTGCGTTCATCAAGTTGATTTATTCCATTGCCCGGGCTTGCCGGAGCAACGAGGTCAATAAAAGGAAACCCTGACTTAAAACTATCAAGCTGCTTTTCAATGATTTTCAGGTCTCTTCCTCCGGCAATTATTTGTTCAATATCTTTTTCAGAAAACATATTCGTTGAAATTTGCGGCAAAGATATGAATTAGTTCAAATTTAAAAATTAATAAGACTTTCTCCGGATAGAAAAATATTTTCTACACATTTTGAATAGACAAAAAGTAATTGTATTTTTGCACCCGCTTTGCCCAGATGGTGAAATTGGTAGACACGCTACTTTGAGGGGGTAGTGATCGAAAGGTCGTGCAAGTTCGAGTCTTGTTCTGGGCACCATGCCCAAGTGGTGAAATTGGTAGACACGCTACATTCAGGGTGTAGTGATCGAAAGGTCGTGCAAGTTCGAGTCTTGTCTTGGGCACTCTGCCACCCTGTATACTTGATCTGATGAAACGCTGGCAATTATTACTTTTCATTCTGTTTACTTTCCTTCTTCTTTTCAAAAGCAGCATTTCTCAAACAATTGTTTTTTCTGATACAATCCGGCAAAAAGCCATTGTTAAGACCAACACGGAAAACCGGGAACATTTGGAGAATTATTTCCTGAAGGAATTATCCAGGGGGTTAGGAAAAAGTCCTAAGAATACAACTTACTCGATCGATTACCAACTAACTATTTCTATCATCCTTGAAAAGGCTGATTCATCCTACCGGATAATGACCGATGTTTTTATAAATGAGATTTCCGGTGACATTTTCTTTAGGGATTTTACCCTGGAAAGCGTTTTAAAACCTTCCATTGCTATTGTCAATATTAAGTTTTCAAATTCCCCGGAATCATATGTTGACACAGTGCCGGTAACTGATCCTGATTCAGGCAGAAATTACCCACATCATGACCCTTGTCGGCTTACTGGCATTCATTATCCCTTTAGCTTTGAAATAGAGCAAACTATATGTACACTTAAATATGACAATGCTGATCTTACGCATTTTAATGATCAAATCAGGAGCAGGCAGGATTACTATGCATCAAATGCGATAATCGACACAGCATTTCAACTATTATTCCGCCTCTCAGATCATAACCAATCCACACTTTCTTCATTTTCGCACATTGTGGAGCTTGAACATTTACTTTATCATTTAGAAAATAAGCCGTTCATTTCAGACCTGAACGTTGAAAAATATGACCCGCTTAACTTTCTTCAGAAATTAGACAACCTTGCTTACCGATATGAACTGGCACGTAAGAATTTAGAGGGAAAAGCCGGGAATGCAGGAACGCATCCTGATAAAATCCAACTAACTAAATTCTACGACGATTATATTTTTCTATTTCTAAAATATCTCAACCCGACATACCATGCTGATTTTTATTCAAGGGAATCCTATTATGAGTTGGGCTCAGTAATTTATAGAAAGGATCAATTAGCTGATGATGCCCGCCTGTTTCTGAAAATCGCATTTGCTACAAGGATGGAAAATTATTCCGGACAAATGCTTCAAACATTTTCTGATGCGATATATTATGCATGGCTTAAACAAGCGGATTCGAGCATATTGCACCAAAAATATAATGATGCCCTGGTTATTCTTCAAAATGCCGATAGCTTTTGCCATCAGTCTCCGTACACATTCTGTGATCATAATTTGTTCCAAAAACAGGCTCAGGCAAAATATGGATTGTACGATTCATTTCTCACAGTTGCTACTAAAGCATTACGATCGGGAAATTCTCAAATGGCTGCAAACTTCATCAACCGTGCTCATGACTATCAAAAATCAAACAAGGAATTTATTATTTCTGACTTAAAAGTTCAAAAGCTAAATGACAGCCTTGTAGCCCAATATCTTATAAAAGCACAAAATTCTTTTGCTGCCGGAATGTATAATGAATCCCAGGGTTTCCTCAATCAGTCCTTAAAGCAAGCAGATGAACAGATGATCGATTCAATTTCGTCTTTACAAACTGAGGTTCAGAAAGCCATCTTAAAGGAATATTCCACAACTATTTCTGATTATTATAATGCAGGCCAGGTAGCTGAAGCTGAAAAAATTATCATTCGTGCAAATGAATTACTGTTAACATACCCTGAATTGACAAATCAACTCGAAAAAATTGATTCAATAGAGGGGCTAATTAAGAAAAATGCTGAGTCGCTGCTACAAGTAGATGGAAGGCCTAAGGTGTTAGCTATGATCAGTTCAGGAAGGGTAAATGTATGGGGAAATGAATTGCACAAAGCAAAACGCATCAGAAAAGAGAGTTTCTTATTAGCGAAATCATATTTCCTTGATAAAGACAGTACTATACAACAAGCACTATATGGTTTAGACACTCTTATCCGGTTTAAAAAATGCTTCGATAGCAGTTTAGACTTCGATAGCAAAATTTATGCAACAAAACAGGCAATCAGCAACAAAAATTTTATAAAAGCTGATCAGGTGCTACAGGAAGTGAGATACATTGTTTCTGACAATCCGGAATGTAACATTTCGGACACTCTTGCTATAACACTTCTAACAACATACAAACCAGCCATTGAATATCAAAAAAAATCGATTGAGCTCGAAAAAGCTTTGGAAGAAAAAAATTACGAAATAGTGTTTTCGCTTTACGATCAGGTTGATGAACTATACAATTCCTATAACCTTAATTTATTTGGGATCACTCATAAACCAAAAGAAGCCTTCATTACGGATAATAACGATTCTGGCCTCCTGTTATTTACGTTAAACGCCAGCATTATGGCAGGGAATGGTCAGGAAGGGTTTACTATTTTAAAACGGATGAGAGATGCCGGAATGGATAAAGAAGCAGTAAAATCTCAACAGCGGAAAATAGGAGAACTGATGGCCATTTCAGACCGTAACAAAAACCCGGGAATCAATCCTAAAGTCAGGCTTGCTGAATATACCGAAGGCAGTACCTGGTTCAATATCTTTAACAAAACCTACATAAGAAAATTGAAGGAGCTTTCCGGAAAGAAAAATCCTTTATATTTTTAAAACAGTATGAAAAAAGCTCTTCATAGTATCTTTTTAAAAAGATTCATATTGCATATTCCATTTGTGATTTTGTTTGTAATGGCTGTATCCCTATACCAGGAAAGATTGTTTGCTGATTCAGGCTACTACATCTTCAGGGTTATTAACGGAGGGTCCTTCCGGATTGAACACGACAGACTGGTACTGGCATTCTCACAAATTTTACCTTTATGCGCCCTGTGGCTCAATGCCGGATTAAAAACGATCCTAATTGGCTATTCAATAGGCCACGTACTATATTTCTACCTGTTATTTTTCATTGCACTTTTTCTTTTGAAAGACAGGTGGGCTGCCCTGGGAATTATACTCATTCAGGTACTTGGGATTATTTTCACCTTTTTCACACCCCAGTTCGAACTTTATTACGGAGCAGGCCTTTTGTTTCTTTTTTATTCTCTTCTTTATAAAAGAGTCATTCATAAATGGAATA
>CBDUSM010000119.1:0-5121 GCA_965369825.1 uncultured Bacteroidales bacterium | reverse complement strand
GTTATATCTATACAATTGCCAGTACCCGGCTTCAACAGCTCTTTTTTCTTCTTCCTGGGTTTTTCCCATTCCCAACCTCAAGCCGTGATTGATACATGGAGAATAGGCTATGATGAGAGAAGGCCCCGGATAAGCTTCAGCTTCTCTTATCGCCTTCAATGTTTGTGACTGGCTGGCCCCCATAGCAATCTGTGCAACATACACATAGCCATAGATCATGATCATCGCCCCAAGGTCTTTTTTCCGAATTTTCTTTCCGGAAGCCGCAAATTTGGCCACAGCACCTGTAGGTGTAGACTTTGAGGCCTGGCCACCTGTATTTGAGTAAACTTCAGTATCCAGGACAAGAATATTGATATTATCGCCGGAAGCCAGCACATGATCCAGCCCGCCATAGCCGATATCATAAGCCCAGCCATCACCACCAAAAGACCAAACCGATTTTTTAATCAGATAGTGTTGCAGGTTCAATATTTCTTTTGCAACCGGGTCTTTCTCTTTTTCTAGTATTGGTATCAGTTTTTTTGAAGCAACCGTTGAACCTTTGGCATCGTCTTTTGCCTCAAGCCATTCTTTGAAAGCCTCTTTCGCTTTTTCTGATAAATTTACATGTTCCCCTTTCATCAATCTTACAATACGTTCTCTTAACTTCTCCACACCCGTAAGCATACCAAACCCATATTCAGCAGTATCTTCAAAAAGCGAATTCGCCCAAGCCACACCATGCCCGCTTTGTTTGTGTGTACAATAGGGCGTTGAGGGAGCAGCGCCTCCATAAATAGAGGAGCAACCGGTTGCATTGGCAACCATCATTCTTTCGCCAAAGAGTTGGGAAATAAGCTTTACATATGGTGTTTCTCCACATCCCGCACAAGCACCCGAAAATTCAAAAAGAGGTTGAGCAAACTGACTATTCTTTACCGTTTTTTCTTTCTCAACCAGATTTTCCTTATAGCTAACATTGGAATCCATATAATTCCAATGGTCTACTTCCGCCATCTGTGTTCCCAGTGGTTTCATTACCAGAGCTTTCTCCTTTGAAGGACACACATCAACACAATTGCCACATCCTGTACAATCAAGTGGTGAGACCTGAATGCGGAATTGCAGACCAGCAAAGGCTTTTCCAACTGCTTTCTTGGTAAGGATCCCTTCAGGGGCATTCTTAACTTCGTTCTCATCAAGCAAGAACGGCCTGATAGCAGCATGAGGACATACATATGCGCACTGGTTGCATTGAATACAATTATCAACATCCCACTCAGGAATATTCACGGCAATACCTCTTTTTTCAAAAGCAGTTGTTCCGGGAGGGAAAGTACCATCTTCCCTTCCCTTGAATGCACTTACAGGCAAATCGTCGCCTTTAAGTGCATTTATTGGATTAGCTATATTATTAACAAATGCAGGTAACTGATTTTCTTCTTTTAGTTCTTTCCTAATTTCAATACTTGCCCATTCTTTGGGAACAGCAACCTCTTCTACATCTCCTCCCTTCTCAACAGCAGCAAAGTTCAGGTTTACAATATCCTCACCTTTCTTGCCAAAGGTTTTTATAATAGCTTTCCGCATTTCAACAACAGCATCCTTATAAGGAATAATTTCGGCAATCTTAAAAAAAGCAGACTGCATGATTGTATTCGTTCTGGTTCCCAGTCCAATATCCTCTGCAATCTTGGTAGCGTTAATAATAAAAAACTTAATGTTATTTTCGGCTAAATATTTTTTTATAGAATCAGGCAGCCTGTTACAGGTCTCTTCAGGACTCCATAGACTGTTAAACAAAAATATTCCTCCTTTTTTTAATCCTTTCAACATATCATACTTATCAATATAGGAAGAAACATGGCAGGCAACAAAATCCGGTGAGTTAACCAGGTAAGTTGAGTGAATGGGTGTATCGCCAAATCGAAGGTGCGAAGTAGTGATACCTCCTGACTTTTTTGAATCGTAAGCAAAATAAGCCTGGCAATGTTTTTCAGTTGTACCACCAATAATCTTAATAGAATTTTTGTTAGCTCCAACTGTTCCATCCGCTCCGATACCATAAAATTTGGCTTCGTAGGTACCAGGCAACGATGTACTGAACTCCGGTAGCAAAGGAAGAGATTGGAATGTTACATCATCAACAATACTGATAGTAAATCCATTCTTTGGCTCTGCTGATTTTAGATTCTCAAACACAGAAAGAATATGTGCCGGTGTTGTGTCTTTTGAGCTGAGCCCATAACGTCCACCAACAATCAACGGGCGGTTTTCCCTATCGTAGAAAAGCTCCCTAATATCAAGATACAATGGTTCGCCAAGCGCACCGGGTTCTTTAGTTCTGTCAAGCACAGCAATCCGTTTAGCTGTCTCAGGGAACACCTTGAAAAAATATTTAGCGGAAAATGGCCTGTAAAGATGACAGGTGATCAAGCCAACTTTTTCACCTTTCGCGTTGAGATTATCAACCATTTCCTTAACTGTTTCAGTTACAGTGGTCATGGCGATAATAATACGATCGGCGTCAGGAGCTCCATAATAAGTAAACGGATGATACTCTCTTCCTGTAAGTTTGTGAATCTCCTGCATATATTCTTCAACAATATCTGCCACTGGTTCATAGAATCTATTTACAGCCTCTTTGGCCTGGAAGTAGATATCAGGATTTTGTGCAGTGCCCCGGGTAACCGGATTTTCGGGATTAAGGGCTCTTTGCCTGAATTCAAGTAACTCCTTTTGATCGATTAAGGGGGCCAGGTCGTCATTTCCAAGGGCTTCAATTTTCTGAATCTCATGTGATGATCTGAATCCATCAAAAAAATGAAGGAAAGGAATCCTCGTTTTGATTGCAGTAAGGTGGGCTACCGCAGCAAGGTCCATAATTTGCTGAATGCTACCACTGGAGAGCAATGCAAAACCTGTTTGCCTGACAGCATATATATCGTTGTGATCACCAAAGATTGACAGAGCATGTGCAGCAATACTCCTTGCACTGACATGAAAGACAGCAGGAAGCAATTCTCCCGCCATTTTATACATATTAGGGATCATTAGCAATAACCCCTGTGATGCAGTATAGGTTGTTGTCAATGCTCCGGCTTGTAAGGCGCCATGAACAGCGCCTGCAGCACCAGCTTCTGACTGCATTTCTTTTACCTTAACAGTTTCTCCGAAAATATTTTTTCTTCCTACGGCAGCCCACTCATCAATATACTCAGCCATTGTCGAAGAGGGTGTAATAGGGTAAATACATGCTACCTCACTAAACATATAAGCAATGTGGGACGCTGCCATATTTCCATCGCAGGTTATAAAATTCTTTTTCTTTGCCATAACTAATATCTGTTAAAAATTAATACTATAAAAGTCTTGATATCAAAGGGATTAATATTTTTTTTAAAAGGATGCAAATTTATAAAAATAAAACTGATCTATGAATAAATCAGATGTAATTAAAGTAACAACCAAGTTATTTAAATTCATTTTAGATTAATAAGTGATTTCTGCGGTTGTTTATAAATCATTATTTGAAGAACAGATACAACTTGAGAACCTGGAGTTATCTGAACAGCTTGGCGAATATGATGAGAGACATGCTGAGATGACATCTTTATTCCCAAATATTGAAAATGCACAGCTTTTGGAAGAAACAGGTGACACAAATTGAGGTCATGTTGAATGACATTATTCAGTGGATGGAATCAAAAAATATCCTATAAGATAGGTGATGAAAGGCGAAAGGCAAATTTATCTGTTACTCAGGATTCATTTGTTTTAAGATTTCAGTCGCCTTTGAATTATAATAGCTTATGTCATCGGCGGCAACTTTCTTAAATTGGGCAACGGCCAGGTCTTCATCACCATTTCTGAGATAACTAAGACCCAGATGCCATTCTGCCGGTTCCACATAAAGGCTGTGATTATTTCTAATAATCTCCTGAAAACAGCTAATAGCATCGGTAAACTTTTCTGTCTCAATAAATGATATTCCTGTATAAAATCTAATAGCAGAATTATTAGGATCGGTAATCAATACATCGTTAAATAAAAGGATGGCCTGTTCATAATTCTTTTGTTGATAATTTCTCAAAGCCTCAACAATATCCACATCTCCTGAACGAGTAACATGCACAGGCCTGTCCGAATCATAATACTTTTCAAAAAGTTTAGTATTTGAGCTTTGCCTGGGAAGAAAAAGAAATAAAGAGGCAGAAACTAAAATCAGTATGGTGATTGAAGCGGCAGCAAGTTGAATTCGCCGGCTTGTTAGTCTGAAGATTTTTACTGGTTGCTTAATTTCATTCTGGCGAATCATTACTTCAGCTACTTTTTGGCGAAACTCAAGAATATCCTTTTGGGCAAGGACCGTATTGAGGTCATTCTCAAGCTGTACATCCGCTTGTAGATCTTTGTTTTTCTGAAGTTTCTCCTCGAATGACATAATTTCCTCCTTATTCATTTCGCCATTAACATACCTGTCAACCAACAAAGCATATTTTAGGTTATCATTCATCGATATAAAATTTTTTACTTCTTGTATCGTTAATAATTCGTTTCTTTAAATTTTCCTTACAAAGAAATTTTCTGGTTTTGGCATATTTCACAGTCTTATATCCCATAACCTCTGCTATCTCCTTTAATGGCGTCTTGTTAAGAAATAATAACAAAACCTTCCTGCAATCTTTACTCAATCTAAGAAAATGATGCTGAAACAATCTGAATTTTTCATTCTCCTCGTTATAAATCTCAAACATCAGTTCATCTGAAAGATCAACGATATTTTCTACATCATCAACTATTCTTCCAGAAGATCGGGTTTTCTCCAAACGCTGTAACCACAAATTTCTACAAACCGAATATAAAAATGTTTTGAAAGAACATTCTAAAACCAACTCCTTATCTCTGACTTTCTCATAGATAATAACCATGGCATCCTGAAATACATCTTCTACATCCAGCTCAGAGCCTGAATTACGAGTGACCAAATTTCTAATGGTTTGATAATATTCATTATAAACGTATTTGAGCACTTTCTCATCGCCATGAAGTATTCCTTCAAGTATAGCCTCATCAGGATTTTGGAGCATTAATCAATAGTTTATCCAAATTTTACAAAAAGGTAATACATCTTTATTA
>CBDUSM010000118.1:0-5160 GCA_965369825.1 uncultured Bacteroidales bacterium | reverse complement strand
AACCCTGATAGGGGTTCAACTCTTGATTCGCATTAATATTATCTTTTCTCTTTATTCTTTGTTCTTTTCTCTTTGTTCTTTTCTCTTTGTTCTTTGTTCTTTATTCTTTGCTCTTTTCTCTTTGTTCTTTGTTCTTTGCTCTTTACTCTTTGTTCTTTACTCTTTACACTATTCCTACACTCTCCTGAAACCCAATCAAACTCTCCAAAACATTCGAGCGGTTATGAATGAACTTCTGAATGCCTAGTGATTTAAGCTCATCAATAGCAGCCTTTGGGTAGCCTGCAATAACCATAATCGCCTTATCATGAAGTTTTTCAACTATTTCATTGGAAATTTTCAGGTAATCATTATCGGCAGCACATAGCACCACAATTTCAGCTTTGCTTGCGATATATGCTTTCACTCCTTCTTCTGCACTTATAAATCCGGGATTATCAATGATCTTGAAACCGGCACAGCCAAAGAAATTACTGGCAAACTGACTTCGGGCACGCCGCATGGCAAGGTTTCCATATGTAAACATGAATACAGATGGCCGTTTGTTCGCTTTGGCATATTGGTCTGTTTTATACCTTAATTGCTCAAAGGCCATGGCGCCCCTATACGGTTTTAGGGTTTTAGCAATAGCATGTTTTTCAGAAAAGTCGTGCGATTTGAAAAGCGATTCATTCAATTCCTGCTCTATATATTCAGTGAAATCAGGGAACTGATTGGTTCCGAGAAGCGTCACTTCTCGTGTAGCAATGGCCAAATCTCTTTTTCGTGCAGTCTCGCAGATTTTTTTCTGGATAAAACCACCGAGAAAAGCCTGTAAGTAACCTCCTTTTTCTTCAACCTCCAGGAATAACTTCCATGCCTCTTCAGCAATGGCGTTGGTCAGGCTTTCAATATAATAGGACCCTGCAGCGGGATCAACCACCTTGTCAAGGTAAGACTCTTCCTTTAATAAAAGTTGTTGATTTCTTGCTACGCGCTCTGACAATGCAGTGGGCTCACCTAACGTGCTGTTGAAAGGCATAACAGTCAGGGAATCTGTTCCTCCGAGTGCTGCAGACATCGATTCGGTTGTTGTACGTAACATATTTCCATACGGATCATAAATAGTCTTATTCCATTCGGAAGTTATTGAATGGATGTGCATCTGTGTTACGGATGTATTGCTGGGGCCATAGGCTTTAACAATATGTGCCCACAAAAGCCTGGCAGCCCGTAATTTTGCAATTTGCATAAAATAATTAGAACCAATCGCAAACTGGAATTTGATCCTTGGTGCAATTTTGTTGATGGAAAGGCCACGCTCGGTTAACTGGGTTAAATATTCTGTTCCGGCGGATAGGCTAAATGCAACCTCTTCAACAATGGTTGCTCCGGCATTATGAAAATGGCTACCATGAACTGCTATAACTTTAAAGTGCGGTAAATGACCGGCTGTTTCAATCAGTTTTTTACACTTTTCAAATGGACTCTCCTTACCTGTATCAAAATTCCCTTTTATTGTCAGATCCCCAAGCGGATCATAATCCACTGAACCGTGGATCTTATTCAATTGTCTGTTATACTGTTTAACCAATTCAATGATAATCTCAAGAATATTCTGAGAAGCTTTACCACATACAAAATTTGATTCTATCGTTTCAGAAAAAATGCTCTTAAAAAGAATGTCCAGCTCTTCATAAGTATACACGTTGGACTCATTCATAATAAATCCAATTGAGTCAACACCCTCCATCAGGATCTGAAGTGCTTTTTTATTGCTCTCCTGAAAATTTTCAACTTTGATATCCTGCCTTACCTGCCAGTTATTATTTTTTATTTTATTTCCTCTGATAAATGGAAAATCCCCAGGGAAAGAACTCATGAAGTCCAGGTTGTCAAGGTCTTCTTCTCTGTAGAAAGGCTTGACACTGAATCCTTCTTTCGTATGCCAGATTAATTTTTGGTCATAATCAGCACTTTTCAGCCCCTGATGGATCTTTTCTTTCCACTGATCGGTAGTGACTGGTGGAAATTCTTCAAATAAACTCATGTTTGGAAATTTATTATTATAAATAGGCTGTAAAATTACGACAATTTCACTGTCAGGCTTTGTAGACTGAATAATTCATAAATTTTCATCAGAAATAAAAGATAAACAATCAGAAATAAAAAATCACAAAGTTCTGTAGCATAAGGGAGACCCAGGTTTAATCCATTATTATTTTGGAGACAGGTACAACCACTTTTTTGCAACTGATGGCATCCCATTTGAATAAATCCGGAGAAAATAAACACCCGAAGTTTTTATTCCATAGTCTGCAGGGCTAAGATGCATGGAGTGAAATCCAGGTTGCTTATACCCATCTGTGATTATTCCTTTTCTATTTCCGAATAGATCAATTATGAAGATTTGAAGGTTTGTTGGTGTTTTTAAGTGAAATTGAAGGTGGAAATCATTATTTACAGGATTGGGGAAGAGTTTTACGATAATTTCAACCTCTTCGTTTTCTGAAATGCCAATCTGAAAAGGGGAACACTTCACCAAAGCTTTCCAGCCGGCGCGTGTTGTAGCTTGATCCGATATTACCTGGAGGGTGAGGCTATTATCTGAGGCATGAATGATTCCCGGCCCATTATCACCTGTAAAAGAGCCAATCAGAGGAAACAGGGTATCGGGCCCGTCGAAGATACGCAGGAGGTCATACCCGGGTTCCAACTCAAATGATAAAAAAGTCAGGGAAAGGCTTATTGAGTTCGTTGGTGCAATCGTTAATGAATAATTTTCATTATTGTAATAGTCAAATGTTGGCCCTCCTGAATCGTAAATTGTGTCATTGCATGGGTATGATGGACCAGCTGTGAATTTATTTTGTATTAATTCCCAGAGATCAGTATAACCACGATCATATCCCAGTGCCCAGATGCCTATGCCGGCAAGGCCTCGCTGATTTACCATGTCGTAACGTTTAGCAAGACTGTTAACATCGTCAATAAAACATTGATTCCAACCTGTAGTTTGGAAAGAAAAATAAGGAGAGAAACTGTTTTGTTCCCAGAATTTATTTTCATTCGAGTAATAACCGGAGTAATTGCTTCTAACCTGATAATAGGTCAATGCTTGCCCATAAACTGTAGTATAAGATGGCGGGTGGGGCCCTTGCGTTCCCCACACCCTTCCATAATAAGGCAATCCAAGTATTATTTTATCGCGTGAAGCCCCGGCAAACTGGTACCATGAAAGCGTTCTCGACAAGTTGTAATTATATTGATTGGTCATACTGTATAATCCATCAACCGGCCCTGCCTGTGAGCTTCCATTCCAGTAATAATCATACCCCATGATCATAAACAGATCAATAAATTCGTTTAATAGCGGGATGTTATAAATTTCATTCCAGTCCACTGCCGGCACTGCAACACTCACAACAGACCCTGGCAGGGCATCATGTACCTGGTTGGTAAGTTCAATGATAAATTCATTTAGTTGAATGCTCACTGATGATGAAACGGCCTCAAAGTTTATATTTACACCCATTGCTTCCCGTTGGTCTACCAGATTTATCACACTATCGATTAACGTTTGCCAGGCGTTGGGATTTTGAAAGAACAATGCATGATTCGAGAAAAGTGTAATACACAAATGAACATTTACATTATGTGCTTTTGCTGAATCTATCACGGATGTGGTCATCCAATTATGTGTTGTGGCCGGATTACCGGTGGCCGGATCCACTTCGTATGAAAAATAACAGAGGTCTGATAGCAGGTCCCATTGATAGGAAAGATAGGCTGACCCACCCCAGTAAGGTTGGTAACCGAAAATAGTTTTATTTAATGAGTTTTTTTTTAATGACGGTATTATCGAATCCGGAATATTCCTTTGTAACGAATCAAATTGATTTTCTGTAAATGATTTGAATTGTGCATAATACTCTGACTGCTCCTGATGAATAGATTTAAAATTGATTTCCTGTGGAAAAGCTACTGATACCGGTATCAGGCAGGTCAAAATAATTAAACAAAACAACCTCATGCACGAGTTAGTTTAAAAGGTTGGATTTTCCAGTAAGTAAGAGATCTCCAGAGCCATTCAAAAGGGCCAAAACGGAAATGTTTCAGCCAAATGTTAGAATAAATGATCTGTAAAATCCAGATAGCTATGACAATCATTATTTGACCGGGCCGTTCCACTTTTGAAAAGAGGCCCAGGCCATGGCCATAAAAGATAGTGGTGCAGATAAGAGTTTGAATAAGATAATTTGTCAAAGCCATTCGTCCTACAGGCGCTAACCAGTTTTTAAACCGTTTGAAGTGACTTGATTTACAAATTAGCATGATGATCCCGATATAACCTATGCCAACAAAGAGGCTCCCCCAATAATTAAACTCCCGGCCCAGAAATAGTGAATACTCCCATGACCAGTCGTGTTTGTAGAAATTAAAAAGTCCATAAGAAGCCAGCGAGAACCCAATGACCAGCCCTGGAACAATCATTTTAATGTAATAACTATTAGAACGTTCGGCCGACAAAATACCGAGTTTATATAACGCCATTCCTATTAACATTAATCCACTTACATTCCAAAATACAAATACAAGTAGCCCCATGGTTTGTATCATAATAGATGTAGGAATCCTATGCTTCATCTGTTCGAGCCAACCACCCTGGTAATTTGATATTTCATGTTGGATCATCTCCAGGCTGGGTTGCCAGCGTATCATTTGTTCACTGATAGCTTCTTCCGGCCAGTATGGCATAGACCAGCTGAAAAAAAGTGTCAGGAGAAATGAAATGAGGTAAAAGATCATCCCGAGGATGATTAAAGTTTTGGGTTTCTTTTTTCTGAATACATATACCAGCAACGCGCATATGCCATAGCTGAATAGGATATCGCCATACCATAATAGATATGCATGCATTGCTCCAAAAATAATGAGCCAAAGCATTCTTCTGTAATGTACACCTGCAGAACGAAGCCCTTTTTCTTCCACACGGCTTGTCATCAAAATTACTCCTGCACCGAACATCAGCGAAAAGATAGTCATGAACTTAGCCCTGGCAAAGATATAACTCAGGTCCCAGATCCATTTGTTGATGCCGGTGTAATACTCAGGAAAGGATGTTGGATTATCATAAGCTCCAAAAATCATCGAGAAAGTTTGAATGTTTAGGATAAGTAT
>CBDUSM010000117.1:0-5240 GCA_965369825.1 uncultured Bacteroidales bacterium | reverse complement strand
TTATCCTGGATTATAGCATGATTTTGGGATAAGCTATTGTAATGCTCGGGAGTATAATTAATAATGGTTGAATATCCTTTTTCGAAAATAGGCTGGCTAAAGGTTGTTAAAACAAATGAAGAGAAAAGAAGTAAAAGAATACTGGTTTTCAGAAATGAATTAAAAAACACAAACTCTTGAATGAAGGAGCGTGAGGAAAATATTTTAATCTCAGATTGTGATATCATCTTATGAGAATTATATCTTCCATAAAAATAGAAAAAAAAGGCTGTCTCAAACAAAAAGACAGCCTTTTTTTAGATAATTTAATAAGTTAATTATTCAATGACTATTTGTGTATAAACAATACCTGTTTCGGAAACTATCTGGAAGAAATATAATCCTGAGCTGAGTTCAGAAAGGTCAAGAGTTTTTCTGAACGTGCCGAAATAGTCTTTGTATTGTATTGAGTGTACAAGTCTTCCGTTGATATCAAACATCCTGACTTTTACATCCTCCTTCTTCTTCATATCGAATGTGAGGGTAAACACCCCATTACTCGGATTTGGATATATTCCCAGATTAGACATATTTCCTTGTACGGCTTTAATACCTGTTGTAAGATCAGTCGTTCTGTTTGACCTGGATGATTTATGAGTTGAAGCTTTGCGTGTTGCAGTACATGACGTTGGTCTTACCACCTCAACAACATAATAGAAAAACCCTGAAGAAGGTGGTGCAAGATCGGTATATGATGTAAGATTGTTCGGGATTTCACCAAGTTTTTCCCAACCAAGGGAAGAAGAGTACCTGTAAATATTATAGGTGCTGAAGGTGAATCCTTCATAGTGATCCCAGATTAGGTTAATATTATTGCCTAACCCTAAATTAATGGTCAAGTGCATAGTTTTGTGTTCTGCACTCTGAGAGGATTCATTACCACAGGTATCAACAACAGACAGCTTATACCTCCATGATCTTACGCTTGGGTTTGAAAGTGTATCGTTAAATACACTTAAGCTGTCATATGGTCTGTTACCTATTAGGAAGTATACTCCGGCCTGGGAGCTTTCTTTGTAAATGTTATAGGAATCAATTCCTCCTTGTACTCCTGGTTTCTCCCAAACGATCAGGTTGCTCTGAGTTATACTGTCCACCGTCACAAGACAAATCGGGTTAACAGCAGGAAGTATGGATGGAATGGTATAACTGGCTACGGCATCACATGCGCCCAGATCATCTGAAACCGTTACAGAGTAAGTGCCTGGAGCTACATTCGTTAAATCTTCGGTAGTGGTACCGTTTGACCATAGATAAGTGTAAGTTCCTGAACCTCCTGAAACACTGATATAGATTGCGCCATCAGGTGTTCCACAACTGGCTGATACAATAGAATTCAGTGTAATTTTTGGTGCACCGGTTTCACTCATAGCCACATAAACCGAATCTGTACAATTATTGGCATCTGTTACGATAACCTTATACACACCGGCTGCAAGATCTGTTTCGGTGGCTGTGGTTTCTCCGGTATCCCAATTATAAGTATAGGCCGGTGTTCCACCGAATACAGATACTGTGGCGCTTCCGTCTGCCACACCACAAGTTGCTTCGACAATGGATAAGGAGAACTGAATCGGATCGGGTTCGGTTATAGTATAACTCTGAACCGCAATACATCCGGCTGCATCAGTAATGATCACTTCATAAGGCCCAGCCACGAGATTATCAATATCTTCAGTAGTGGCGCCATTTGACCATTCGAAATCGTATGGTGTTACGCCGCCGGAAACGGTAATATTAATTGCTCCATCTGATCCGCCGTTACATTTTACATGTGTAATTGTCGGGTCGGTTGCAATCTCGGGTCCACCAATATCGTTAATAGGGGCAATGGCAAAATTCGTACAACCCCTGGAATCGGTTACGGTAACCAGATAAATACCTGAGGTTAATGTATCAGCAGTTGCCAGGGTGTCTCCATTGGTCCAGGCGTAAGTATATGGTTCAATGCCACCATCAATACTTGTAACCGTAGCGCTTCCTTCCGACTCATTACAATCTGTGTCAACTGTTTCAAGGGAAAGCACCATAATATTATTCGGAACATCCACACGGATTGTATCATTCGTACTGTCTTCATCTTCATCAATATTAACATAGGCAACACATTCAAATGTAGAAATAGCTGCCATATTGGCTGTTTGAGTGAAGATGTAATCAAGTGTCGAATCACGCTTAATTGTGCTGGTAACATACTCCGTTACAAAATTGTCTCCACCATCAATTGAATAACCTGCATAAAAACCACTGACTGCATATGTGCCTTCATTCTTGATCTGAATAGTGATTTCCTGTTCTTTGGTCGTTCCGCAATCAGGATCATAAGGGGGAGAGAACTTTTTAACTGAAAGATCTTTTCTTGGACTATAAATCTGGATATCATCGAAGGCGAAACCTTCATAAGTAGTGGAATTCCCTCCAAAAACGATGCGTAATTTCACATTTTGTTTTCCTCCGAATGTATCAAGAGGGTGTGTTGCCTGGAGCCAATCATCGCTGGAACCTGCCCAACCTTGCTGACTGCCGGAAAAATCCAGATAATTAATATTGTCATAATTATACCAGTTTATAGTATCGCCGAGTAATCCGACATGTATCCAATTACCTCCTCCGTCATCTGAAATTTGTAATGCTGCTCCATCATAATACCAATATGTATTATACCAGATTTTCAGATCGATGATAGGTTGGCTTAAATTACTGAAATCGAAACAGGGGCTTTCGACATATGATCGTTCTCCGGAATTAATACCACCTGTTAAATTGGTTACCCAGCTGTTATTACCGGAAGCCGCACTGTTGATTACAGTCCCGGCAGGCGTCCCTAAAGCCCACGATGAATTCGTGCCTTTAGCCACCCAACCGTTGGCACCTGTCTCAAAATCTTCAATGTATGGGAATGTTTCGATTGAGCTAGAGCAATCAAAAACATAAATATCAGCAGTATATACGAGACTCCATACGCTCTCTTCATCCTGTACCCGGATGTGAAGGGTATGATTTCCCTCGTCTAATCCTGTAACACTTATCTGACCACTCCAATCAACAGAATCACCAGAAGTAATCGTCAATGAATTGGCATTTCCAACACCCATTGAATCCTTGTCAAAATAGTATTCTGCTGCCACAATTTGTGACTGGGTTTTTCGGAGATCAACCTAGGTGGTATCGATAACAAAGAATTTTTCATCAATAAAATTACTCCACTTACTAAGGGAATCCTTTGCTCTAATGAAAAGATAGTGATATCCGGGTGAAATATCGGTTGTGGGAACCGTAAAATCAATTGAAATGGAATCCGCTTTTATTACAGTTATGGGAGTGCTCTGACCCACACCGGGATCAGTATCCACAAAATATTCAGCCTCAAAGATACGTGGTTGTTCTTTTGTGAGATCAACAGGAGTATCGTCATAAATATAAAATTTATGCCAGTTATAGATGTTCCAGTTATTATTTTCATCTTTAACCCTGATGAATATCCAATGGTAGCCATGTGATAAACTGCCGGTTGGGAAGCTGAAATCAACAGATATACTATCTGCAGGAGTTATTGGAATATCAATTCCTGCATCAACTCCCGGATCGGTATCAATAAAATATTCGGCTTTGATTATATTTTGGGAGTAGCAATAACCTAAAGCTAAATATAGGATTGAAAAGATCAAGATTATTTTATTCTTCATAATTTTGGTTTTTACATTAGAAATAAAATATGCTTCAGAATAAAATTAATCTTGCTTTTTCGCTTTGAAATTTACATTTAGATTTCCGCCTTTTTCCACAGAGCTTACACCATTCTGAAAAGTTATTTCAATCATCTGTGGTATGCTAGGGTTGTCTCCTACCTCATATGGCAAGGGTAATCCATATATTCCTATATCATTTCCAGTTGTGCCTGTACTGATTGCCGGGGATGTTGCTTCCAGATTAAAATCATGAGCCCAGTCAAATGCTCCACCAATTGCAGGGTAATTAACGAATTCAGGATCATCATCAACAATATTTCCACTTCCGACATTATCACCGTAAGGAATGAGGTTACTGGAGTTATAGTAGGTTAGATTATTATCGAAAGTGCATCCGCTACATCCTGTGGGTTCTGCCTTATAAAAAATATTGTTTTCAATTACCATGTTAGAAATATTATCGAACACACTGGTTGTTCGGTTTATGAACAAATTATTTCGTAAATAACATGTGCTAAGGTCTATTGAATTATAACCGTCAATATAAGAACCATCAAAAATGTTATTGTGGATAACTATATTATCAAAAAGATTACTGGTGGAACCATAGAAATCTATAGTGGCTTTAACAATACAGTTTCTTACTGTATCGTTGGAATATGAACTATTTGAGGAACTAAAATTCATATAATCAAACCAGCATCTTTCAATAACGATATTATCAATACCCTGCGTGTTAATATCACCACCAGTATAACTTCCGTAAAAACGAAATTGATAAACATCAAAACCGGAAATAAATGATCCACTGGCACTATTGTCAGCATTAACCCTATTGAAATCTATATAACCTAGTATTGAATTATTGCCATACGGATTATGGTAGCCTCCCCCTATTATGGTTAAGGGTTGATCAATATCAATATCACCATAGGAGGTAGAAGACCCTGCTACCAAAATAGTGTCTCCATCATTTGCAGCATCAATAGCAGCCTGCAAACTAGTGTATTGCCCGGGACTATTCGAATTATTGCTAACCGTCAAAACAGTTGCTTCAACAGTAAATACTGTTACCAGAATAATGGTTAAAAGAGTAGGGATTTTTTTCATAGCTTATAGTTTTTGAATTATTCAATTCTTAATTTAAGTATTCTAAATGCAAATAAAAATAAAAATAACTAATTTATTTATAAAAGGCAATGGGTAGGCAAAAAGATTATTTTCACTATTTGATGAACAGGTGGATATAATGTGATGAATCATTGAATTACACTATAAAAATGAATTCCGATATTTAGTTTGCTTAGAAACAGAGCGAATTCATGTCCTTCTATTCAGCAAGGAACTCAATTGCTTTCTGCAGGGTCCGGTCTGATTCGGAATAAACATAATAAAACCCTTCATTATCGAAAAAATTGCGGGCAATATAGGCGAACAATTGGGTTTTGATAATATTTCCGGAGATTTTCAGGTCACCGGAGTTTTCTTTCACATCATTTTCGCCTGCATATT
>CBDUSM010000116.1:0-5266 GCA_965369825.1 uncultured Bacteroidales bacterium | reverse complement strand
TCGATAAAATTCAGTCCATTCCTGAAGTAACATTTACTGAAACATTTATTTCTCTGGAAGAAGGCTTTGTGAGGCAACTTCCGGTTGACAGTTGACAGTTGGCAGTCGGCAGTTGACGGTTGACAGTTAGCGAATAATAAACTTGGGGTTTGAGACTTGAGGCTTGAAGCTAAATTTTTTATAATTTTGTGGGCTAATTTAAATTATCATAAAAATGAACTACGACATAATAGTTATTGGCAGTGGTCCCGGAGGTTACGTAGCTGCCATCCGGGCCTCTCAGCTTGGGATGAAAACAGCAGTTGTTGAAAAATCTGAATTGGGTGGTGTTTGCTTGAATTGGGGCTGTATTCCCACAAAAGCATTGCTCAAAAGCGCTCAGGTTTTCCAGTATATCAAACATGCTCCCGATTATGGAATACAATTGAAGGGAGAAGCCAGCCCTGATCTAAAGGCTATGGTCAAAAGAAGTCGTTCGGTTGCTGAAGGAATGAGCAAAGGGATTCAATATCTATTCAAAAAAAATAAAATCGACCACATAAAAGGCTTCGGTGAAGTAAAACCCGGAAAAATAGTTTCAGTTACAGATGACTCAGGAAAAATAACCGATTATAAGGCAAATCATATCATTTTAGCCACAGGTTCAACATCCGGAGAGTTACCAAACCTGAAACAGGATGGGAAAAAAATTATTGGATACAGGGAAGCAATGACGCTGCAAAAACAACCGGAGTCACTCATCGTCGTTGGTTCAGGGGCCATTGGTTCGGAGTTTGCGTACTTTTACAATGCCATTGGAACAAAAGTTACACTGATTGAATTATTGGCTGACGTTGTTCCTTTGGAGGATGTTGATGTTTCAAAGCAATTGGGACGATCATTTAAAAAAGCAGGGATTAAAGTGATGACTTCCGCTTCGGTTGAATCGGTAAATACTAAGGGGAAAATATGCAAAGTAAAAGTAAAAAGTAAAAAAGGTGAAGAGATACTTGAAGCGGAGGTAGTTCTTTCAGCCATCGGAATTAAATCAACTATTGAAAACATAGGATTGGAAAAAACAGGTATTATTACCGAAAAGGATAAGGTTTTGGTAGATGAATACTATCAGACTAATATTGAAGGTTATTATGCCATTGGAGATATTGTTCACGGGCAAGCCCTTGCACATGTTGCTTCTCATGAGGGGATTACCTGTGTGGAAAAGATTGCCGGCTTGAATCCGGAACCTATTGATTATGGAAATATTCCCGCATGTACTTACACACATCCTGAGGTAGCTTCTGTAGGCCTGACTGAGAAAGCGGCAAAAGAAGCCGGGTATGATATCAAAGTTGGAAAATTCCCTTTTACTGCCTCGGGTAAAGCCAGCGCTTCAGGGGCCAGAGACGGTTTTGTTAAAATGATCTTTGATGCTAATTATGGTGAATTGCTTGGTGCCCATATGATTGGGGAAAATGTTACGGAAATGATCGCTGAGGTGGTTGCAGCACGTAAATTGGAGACCACCGGATACGAGATTATCAAATCTGTCCACCCTCATCCTACCATGTCGGAAGCTGTGATGGAGGCTGTTGCAGCTGCTTACGGGGAAGCTATACATATTTAAAATGATATCCGATATCCAATATCTGATATGCGATATGCGAATTATTTTTGAATAAAGAAAAAGAAACAATGAAAGTTGTTAAGGCTGAAATACCAGATGTTTTAATAATCACCCCTGAGGTATATAGAGATAGCAGGGGTTATTTCTTAGAATCTTATAATTCAGAATCATTTTTTGCTGCCGGATTAACCATGAATTTTGTCCAGGATAATGAATCCCTCTCACGGAAAGGGGTACTAAGAGGGATGCATTTCCAAAATCCCCCTTACGAGCAGGGGAAGTTAGTACGGGTGGTAAAAGGAGCGGTGATGGATGTGGCTGTAGACCTAAGGAAAAACTCGCCCTATTATGGTAAATGGTGTTCGGTAATTCTCACCGAAGAAAACAAGCTATTGTTTTGGCTTCCACCAGGGTTTGCCCATGGATTTTTGACTCTTGAGGAGAATACTGTATTCTCCTACAAATGTACTCAGGTCTATAACAGGGAGTCTGAAGAGAGCATCATATGGAACGATCCCGACCTTAATATAACCTGGCCGGAAAAAACACCCATTATTACTGATAGAGACAGAAACGGCAAGCTGTTTAAAGATTTTAACAGTCGTTTCATTTATTAAATTTTAATTATTCATTGCTCTTTACATAAAGTTCAGGAATTTGTTTTGGCAAAAAAAATACAACATAGCGTTAAGCAAGAAAACCTGGAGATTTATGGCGCCCGGGTCCATAATTTACAAAATGTAGATGTTGTGATACCGCGCAATAAGCTGGTTGTAATAACGGGGCTTAGTGGTAGCGGTAAATCTTCATTAGCCTTTGATACGATTTATGCTGAGGGACAGCGACGTTATATGGAAACCTTCTCGGCTTATGCCCGTCAGTTTATTGGCAACCTGGAAAGGCCGGATGTAGATAAAATAACAGGATTAAGCCCGGTTATTGCAATCGAACAAAAATCCACTAACCGTAACCCACGCTCCACAGTAGGAACTATTACAGAGATTTACGACTTCCTGCGATTATTATTCGCACGAATTGCTGATGCATATTCTTATAAGACCGGTGAAAAAATGGTCAAGTACAATAATAAACAAATTATTGACTTGATATTGAATCGGTTCACCAATAACAATATTATCATTCTAAGCCCGGTTGTAAAAGGGCGGAAAGGGCATTACCGCGAGTTATTCGAACAAATCAGGCGGCAAGGCTTTCTTAAAGTACGTGTGGACGGTGAAATCAGGGATATCTCATTCGGAATGCAGGTAGATAGGTATAAAGTGCATGATATTGAAATCGTAATTGATAAGATTCAAGTTAATGCAGGTGTTCATAAAAGAATTGCCGACGCCATACAGCTTGCCATGAAACATGGGAAAGGATCATTGCTGGTTTTCAATTCCGAGACAAACGAAAATCAACACTTCAGCAAATTATTAATGTGTCCTACAACAGGTATTTCCTATAACGAGCCGGAGCCAAATACTTTTTCATTTAATTCTCCTTATGGTGCATGTCCAACATGTAATGGACTCGGAAAAATATCTGAAGTTGATCTGATAAAAATCATTCCCAATCCTGAAACTAACATCAGAAAGGGTGGGCTTGTACCCCTTGGCAGCTATAAAAGTAATTGGATATTTAAACAAATGGAAACCATAGGGGCAAAATATGGATTTTCTTTAGACACACCGATAAAAGATATACCTAAAAATGCCCTGGACATAATACTTTACGGATCAGATGAGGTGTTCAACGTAAAAAATGAATACTTAGGAGTAACTTCATCTTACGCTCTATCATTTGAAGGAATTATTAACTTTATTACTAATCAGAATGACGAAAGCGGCCCAAAAGGTATTAAAAACTGGATCAATAGTTTTATGAATCGCATCGATTGCCCTGATTGCAAAGGTAACCGGTTAAAAAAAGAATCGCTCAATTTCAAAATTGGCGATAAAAATATTGCTGATATAGCCAACCTCGATATTATCCAATTGTTTGACTGGTTGGAACATATTGAGGAACATCTTGAAGAACGAAAACAAAGAATAGGTCATGAATTGATCCGTGAACTCCGGACACGGATTCATTTCTTGCTTGATGTAGGACTTGACTATTTGTCGTTAAACCGGTCAGCAAGGAGTTTATCAGGGGGTGAGTCGCAGCGCATCAGGCTGGCAACACAAATTGGATCACAATTAGTCGGGGTCCTGTACATTCTTGATGAACCAAGTATTGGTTTACATCAGCGGGATAACCAGCGATTGATCAACTCATTAAAAGAGCTGAGGGATCTGGGCAACTCCATTATTGTTGTTGAACATGATAAAGAAACAATTCTTTCAGCCGACTTCATTGTAGATATTGGGCCCGGGGCAGGTATGCATGGAGGAGATATTATGGCTACAGGGTCCCCTGCAGAAATAAAAAACTGTGATACCATTACCTGTGACTACCTCAGTGGGAGAAAAGAGATCAGTATACCAAAGAAACGAAGGAAAACGAATGGGAAATACCTGGTTTTAAATGGTGCATCCGGTAATAACCTAAAAAAAATAACCCTCCGTTTACCTGTAGGTAACCTGATTTGTGTGACCGGCGTTTCCGGTAGCGGGAAGTCAACCCTGATCAATGAGACACTTTATCCCATTTTAAGTAATCATTTTTTCAGGTCAGAGAAAAGGCCCCTTCCTTTTGAATCAATTGAAGGACTTGATAACATTAATAAAGTGATTGAAATCGATCAATCACCCATAGGCAGAACGCCCAGATCAAACCCGGCTACATATACCGGTGTTTTTGACGAAATCCGGAAATTGTATCACCATCTTCCTGAAGCAAAAATCAGAGGTTATAAACCAGGCCGGTTCTCATTTAATGTTAAAGGAGGAAGGTGCGAAACATGTAAAGGTGCAGGTGCCCGTATAATTGAAATGAATTTTCTACCTGACGTTCAGGTGCATTGCGAAACATGTAATGGCAAACGGTACAACAGGGAAACCCTTGAGGTCAGGTATAAAGGAAAATCAATTAATGATGTATTAAATCTAACCATTAACCAGGCTCTTGTTTTTTTTGAAAACATTCCTTCTATCATTCAAAAAATAAGAACCCTGAAAGATGTCGGGCTTGGGTATATTACACTGGGTCAGCCATCAACCACCCTATCGGGAGGCGAAGCACAGCGTGTAAAGCTGGCCACTGAATTATCAAAGAAAGATACCGGAAAAACAATGTATATTCTCGATGAGCCAACTACAGGCCTGCACTTTGAAGATGTGAAAGTGTTAATGGATGTATTGAACAAGTTAACCAATAAAGGCAACACTGTGGTGATCATTGAGCATAATATGGAAGTTATTAAAATGGCTGACCATATTATTGATCTGGGCCCGGAAGGTGGGGAACGTGGGGGCGAGATAATTGCTGAAGGCTCGCCTGAGGAGATCAGCAAAAACGAAAAGAGTTACACGGCGAAGTACCTTAAAGAAATACTATCTTTGTGTTGATTCATTTAACCCGTTAGTTATATTTTGATAGCGATAGCCTGAATTATGTACAAATTGTTGATTAATAGAATTTCAATAGCCCCGTCCTTTAGGGCGAGGATAAATTGTAGCCCATTTACGCATGCGTAATTTGCTTTTTAATCCCTGC
>CBDUSM010000115.1:0-5278 GCA_965369825.1 uncultured Bacteroidales bacterium | reverse complement strand
TTTCATCAATTTTTTGTTGGGTATTGAGGAAATTTTCATCGTGCGCCTGTCCGATATTGGTAAAAATACCAATATCCGGCCGGATGATGTTTCGAAGCTGTTCCATTTCATCCGGTTGAGAAATGCCCGCCTCAAAAAGGGCAAGGTCATGGTTGGGATGTAATTGCCATACAGAAAGGGGAACACCTATTTGTGAATTATAGCTTTTGGGACTTCTAACCATGTTCCGGTCTTTGCTAATTAGTTGATATAGCCATTCTTTCACAATGGTTTTTCCATTACTTCCGGTAATTCCTATAACAGGAAGAGAAAATCGTTGCCTGTGGGAAGCTGCAAGCGATTGCAGAGCTACGAGTACATCCGGAGCAAGAATAATATTTGCCCCCTTAAGCAGATGAATATTTTTTGGGGCTCTAACAACAAGGAAATTCCTGATGCCTTTTTTGAAAAGCTCAGCGATAAATTTGTGACCATCATTTCTTTGGCTGGTTAAAGCAAAAAACAATGTTTGGTTTGCTGTAACAAATTTACGACTGTCAATAAGAAGATCGGAAATAATCATCTCAGTATCTGTAGCTGCGATCATTGTTCCTCTTACGATCTGGCAGATATCCGAGATTCTATAATGACATTCTTCAGCAACAGCCATAAGAAATTAGGTTAACGTATTATTTAATAGCAGAATTTTTATTTTGTTTTTCATTAGCTTCTCCTTCCAGCCTCCCTCTTTCAAGTGGATTAGCTAACAATTCCTGGTACTCTTGCCTGTTTTTATAGATATCCATTCCGAGATAAATTGCCTGGCGGAAAGAATTTGGAGAAGCCACATTTTTCCCGGCTATTTCATAACCGATTCCATGTGCAGGGGAGGTCCTGACAAAGGGTAATCCTGCTGAATAGTTTACACCTTCATCAAAAGCCAGTGTTTTGAAAGGTATCAATCCCTGATCGTGGTATGTGGCCAGAATAGCATCAAAGTGTGTATAATTCGAAGAGCCAAAAAAGCCATCTGCAGCGAAGGGGCCAAAAACCAGCATGTTTTCTTCCATGGCTTCCTGGATAGCAGGAGAGATAAATTTTTCTTCTTCTTCACCCAACAACCCCGAATCACTGGAATGAGGGTTTAATCCAAGCACGGCAATTTTTGGTTTTTGTATGTTGAAATCAACGACAAGGGAATCGTGAAATATTTTTATTTTTTTCAAAATAAGTTCTTTTGTTATTTTTTCAGCCACTTCTTTCAGGGGGATATGTCCTGTTATCACACCGATACGCAGATTATTATGGATCATGACCATCAGCACATCTTCACTATTGAACTTCTCAGCAAGATATTCTGTGTGGCCCGGAAACTTAAAATTCTCCGATTGAATATTGGCTTTATTTATTGGTGTTGTTACTAATATATCAAGTGACTTGTTTATTAAGTCGTTGCATGCCTGCTCCAAGGCCAGGAATGAAAGCTCGCCTGCAATATTTGTTGACTTGCCCAGTTCAATTTTTACCTCTTTTTCATAGCAATTAATGATGTTCGGGCGCTTGGGGTTCGCAAACTCTGCTTTTTTAATAAGATTAAGGCTGAAGTCAGTGATATTTAACACTTTACGGTGATAAGATGCAACTTTTGAAGAACCGTATATAATAGGAGTGAATAATTCCATCAACCGATGATCTAAAAAGGTTTTAATCATTATTTCATAACTAACCCCATTCACATCACCATGTGTTATACCAATACGGATTTTATGATCTTTACTCTCTTGCTGTGGGTTCATGTTTTTAGTCTAAATTAGTACGATTTTCACGAAAAAGATAAAAATAATTTGAATTGGGAGCCAGCCTTAACCCTGGTTACTTTTCTGTTGAATGAAATCAAAAAGGAGCCTGACACCTATCCCTGTTCCACCCTGGCCTCTGTAATTAAATTTCTTATCAACAAAAGCAGGCCCTGAAATGTCGAGGTGAATATAGGGATAATCAGTGAAATGTTCGAGAAATTTACCGGCTGTAATGGCCCCTGCTTCCCTGCCTCCGATATTTTTTATGTCTGCAATATCTGATTTTATCAGCTCACCATATTCTTCCCAAAATGGGAATTCTACCAGTCGTTCATAAACATGTTCACCACTTTTTTTCAGTGCCGCCATCTCTTCATCACTTTTTGTTCCCATGGCTACGATACCGAATTTTCCAATTGCTATAGCAGCAGCTCCGGTGAGTGTTGCTAAATCAATAACCAGGGCAGGATCATATTTTTTTGCGTAACTCAGGGCATCTGCCAGGATCATTCGTCCTTCAGCATCGGTGTTTAACACTTCAACATAAAGGCCGTTGTGCATTTGAATTATATCACCCGACACATAAGCATTTCCGTTAAGCCGGTTATCAGTAGCCGGAATAAGGGCAATTACATGAACCGGTAATTTAGCTTTTGCTATCGCATATATGGCAGAAAAAGCGGCTGCAGCGCCTGACATATCACTTTTCATATTGTCCATATACGTACCCGTCTTAATATTCAAACCACCGGTATCATACGTCACCCCTTTGCCAACGAAAATGTATGGTTTTTTATTCACCGGATTTGGTGATTTCCATTCGATGATCGTAAAAGTAGGCGGATCCAAACTCCCCTTGTTAACAGCTAGAAGGCCTCCCATTTTTAACGATTCAATTTTTTTCTTATTCAAAATTTCCACCGTGGCATTGACACGGCCTCCCATTTCTGCGATTTCTTCCGATAGTTTTACGGCATTAAGAGAAGCTACCGGCTCGTTGATGAGATCACGGCAAATACAGGTGCTTTCAACTGCAATGTTTAGAATAGCAATGTCAGATTTGGTAATTTTCGTGGAAATAATTGAAATAATATCCAGGGAATTTTTCTTTTCCCCGGGATCCTTTTTATACTTTAGGAATTGATAATTTCCAAGGGCCATACCTTCAGCATATGCTAACATCTCTGCGGGCTTGCCTTCCATGTCTGAAAGTACAATTATTGGAATCTTTTGGTCATTAATTTTTGATACAATCTCTCCACCTGCTATTCTGCAATTTTCCAGGCGTTTATATTTATTAGTTTCCTTCTTGATAAATTGAACAAAAATCCATCTATTTAACCGGTTGAAGGCAATCATCTCTTTTTTATTTTTATCGTTTTGCTTTAATACATAGTCGATTTCATCCTTTTTTAAGATTGTTGTCCTCAGGTTTTTTCCATCTTCCAGGAATAAAACGATGGAATTTTTTTCGGAAAGTGTATCAATTTTTTCAATCATTTTTTTATTATTTAAATCGATAATTAAAAGGCCAGTCAGCCGACAGACAGGCATAACTCGTAATCTATCCCTTTTTTGTTATAATGCTTTCTTCAATTTTTTGCATGATCATTTGTGTAGCGCCGGTTTTCTCCTTCACAAAGTTGGTGCAAATATCCGAACATATTTTGTAAAAATCAGGGTTATCTACCAATGAATGGATGATATTATTTAATTCTTCTTTATGGTGAATGCAAAAAGCCCCTTTTAGGTTGATGAGATCAACAGCTTCATCGAATTTTTTATGTTCCGGGCCGAAAATGACAGGAACACCAAAAGTTACTGCTTCCAAAATATTATGAATGCCCTTTCCAAACCCACCACCGATATAAGATACGAACGCGTACTGATATAATTGTGATAAGATACCAATAATGTCGATGATAAGGATTTGATAAGAATCTACTTGTTCGTTATTAGCGTTACTGTACCGGACAGCCTTTCCTTTGGTTTTTGCGACTAAATCCCGGATTCGGATTTCGTGGATTTCATGTGGGGCAATGATCAGCTTAAACGAAAATCCTGTATCATTTAGTAAGGATAGGATCACATCTTCGTCTTTAGGCCATGTGCTTCCGGCAACCAGAACCCGTGATCCGGCTATAAATTTTTCGATAAGGGGAAATGATTTTTTCTTTAAAGCTATTTCATGAACACGATCGAACCGCGTGTCTCCACTTATTGCAACATTTGATATTCCAATAGATAAGAGAAGCTTTTTGGATTCATCATTTTGAACGAAAAAGTAATGGATGTTTTGCAACTGTTTTCTGAACCAGGTGCCATACCATTTAAAAAATGGTTGACCTGGCCTGAAAATGGCTGATGCCATAATTACCGGTATTTTTTCAAGGTGAAGTTGTGCAATGTAGTTATACCAGAATTCATATTTGATAAAAATCGCTACAGAAGGATGAATGAGGCTGACAAACCGGGCTGCATTTTTGGATGTGTCGGCAGGCAGATAAAAAACATAGTCAGCTCCGCTGTAATTTTTTTTGATTTCATAACCAGAGGGGGAGAAAAAGGTAAGCACAATTTTATAATCCGGATGGTTATGCCGGAAAGCTTCAATTAAAGGGCGCCCTTGTTCAAATTCTCCCAGACTGGCACAATGAAACCACGCGACCTTTTCTTCAGGATCAAGGCGACTTTTAATTTTATCGAAAAGCCCCTTTCTGCCCTTTATCCATTTTTTTGCCTTTGGGCTAAAAACCCCTGCCAGCCTAATCAGGAACTGATAAAAACAGATGGATATATTATAAAACTTTTTCAAAATAGTATCGTCCTTTAATATTAGTGCCTCGGCTTTATGTAAAGAGCTATTGAAGTGTTATTAATCAACAGTTTGTGCATAATTCAGGTTAGTTCACTTTATTTCAATAATAATAGTATGCATCGGGCACTTTCGGATAGAGTGGCACGAGCCATCCAATTTTAGCTCCGAAGAAGGTATCAAACCGTTTGGATTCATCTTTACCCATGAAGTTAAAATCATAGGGTCTTTTTGATTTGGTCCAGGCCTGGACCAGTTCAATCCCGGCAAAAAAGTTAAATAATTTTTTGTTGCCCAGGTGTAGGTACCCAATAAATTCGCTGATTGCCGGCCCCCCTGAAAGCTTATCATATCCTTTAGCGTAATCACCCATTACCTGGGGGGCTGTACCTTCAATATTTTCTACTCTGATTTTATGTTGAAGGTATCCTAAACCACCCGTTATGATAAGCCCGCTGTTTGGATTTGGCCCTATGATATTAAATAATTTACCTGCTTTTACCTGCAAATGAAACCCTCGTTCATAAAAGGATATTTCAGCAGGCGACCCGTATTGATCAATAACAAATCCTTCTTCTGTAGAGATGGATTCTAACAAACTTTCTTCGTTTTTTACACCTCCTCCAAAGATGAAGGTGCCATCAACCCCAAGCAGTACATTTTTTTTGGTCTTTATCATGAAAGT
>CBDUSM010000114.1:0-5286 GCA_965369825.1 uncultured Bacteroidales bacterium | reverse complement strand
AGCGAAATATATGCCAGCATATCAACAACAACCAGCATAGAGAACCTGTTTCTTATGGTGTGCAGGTATTCGCCCGATCGTGTATGCGAGAACTTTCCCTCATTTATCATCATCATCATTCTCAGTTCACTGTCAAACTCAAGTTGCAACCATTTGCGGAAAGATCTTTCACTAAAACGAAAAATCAGGAACTCCGTAAGAGAAATACCAATCAAAATTAACAACATATTTAAGAGAGGAGGTAAAATAAACTGGTTAAAAACCGAATGGATCATAACAGCAATGAGCCAACCCCAAATAAATGAAAGAGAAAGCCTTTTTTTCCTATCATAAGATTGCATGATGATTATTGTCATTACCGACACAGTCCCGCCGTGCATTATCGCAGTACCAACTCCCCTGACAATCCATATCATAATATTAGCATTGCTCAATTCATGCAGGAAATAAAGATTTTCTAAAATGGCGAACCCTGCTCCTATTGCAAACCCATAAATGGCACCATCGACCATAAAACCAATTTTATTTTTCCTGATCAACAAAATAATCAATGCTATTTTGCAGGTTTCTTCCACAAAAGGAGATATGTACCTTGAATAAATAATATAAGATATTTCAAGGTGCTCAATCAGAAATGAATTCAGAAAATAAGAAATTACAGCGCTTGCTATGCCCCATAAAAGGCATAGTGAAAGCACGGAATATTTAATTAGTTTGAAGCTGTCAAGTACGATAAGAATGATAAGGAAAAGTATAACGGGGAGGATGGAGACAAGTATTTGCATTCAAAATAATACTTATTTATTCACCGTAACAACATTTTCATAAAGTAACAAATCATTTGAAAATACCCTGATCTCAATCTGTTCCTCCAGTTGATTCATTTTTTTCAACAAAATAAAATACCTGTTTTCTCCCTTGTTTATCACTTCTACAGAATTATATCCAGAAAGCAATCTGCATTCAGGATCGGCACTAATGACTTTCATATTCCATGGTTGAAAATTATCTTTATTAAATGAAAGCCGCAGCCGTATTTGTTCTTCCGAAGAAACATCTATGGAAATCCTTATAAAATCCTGTGGGAGATAATTCGCATTCAAACTTACCTTTATAGATGGTAACTCAATAGGCAACGTAAAAGCTGTTGTTGCTTCATTGCTATGGATCGTACCGTAAAGATCGGATTCGGGAATGGAAGAGTGGTCCTTTTGTCTTATGGCCGGGCTGAAAATAAAAAAACCAATGATCAACCCCAACACAACGGCATAAGCGATATTCAACCTGTTATTGGCAAACATTTTTTCAATAAAACCAGAACCATCCCTAATCGTAATTTTTTTGATATTCATACGATGTATTTCGTTAAGGACTTCATCTTTTATATTAGCACCTTCAATGCTTTGAGCATCAAGATATAAATCCTCCTCCAGAAGCTTCATCTGATCATAATATTCTTTCACAGACGGATCAGCCTTAATTAATCCCTCAACAAATTTCTTTTCCTTTACAGAAACCTCTCCATCAAGGTAGCGTTGAACCAATTTTTCTATTTTTCGCTTAATCATGGTGTGATTATAGTTTATTATCAACAAGCTCTTTTAGTTTCTTCCTTCCTGTAAACAACCTTGATTTCACCTTCTTTACTGACAATCCGGTTACATTACTGATATCTTTATACGTCATTTCTTCGTAATATTTCAAAACAATCAAGGTCCTTTCCATGGGATTTAATTCCATAATAGCCTGTTGAAGAGCTTTTTTTCTCTCTTTTTTGTGAAATATTACTTCCGGGTTCTCATGAGTTACAGAAGTATTGACATTAATAGCAGATATGTTTTTCCTGGATTTCAAATAATTTAATGACTCGTTTAATGCAATTCTGTATAACCAACTAAAAAATTTATATTTCGGATTAAATTGTGATAAGTTTGTATATACCTTCACAAAAACACTTTGTGTTAGTTCCTCTGCTTCTACGCTACTGCCTGTCATTTTAAAAATCATTCTAAAAATTGACTGTTGATAGCGATCTACTAAAATTCCAAAAACATCCAGATTACCCGACAAAACTTCTTCAATAATCTTTTTGTCATCGTTCTCTTTCATAAATATGCTTAACTAATAAGGAAGTTGTTTATTTTGTTAAAATGTGCCTTTAAAATATGCCTTAAAGGTATAGAATAATCTGATGTATTGCAAATAATCGTTTTTTTTACTACTTTTGATAGAATAAATAACGGTTGACGGTTGACGGTTGACGGTTGACGGTTGACGGTTGACGGTTGACGGTTGACAATGGCCAATAGCAAATAACAAAAAAACAGACCAATGAAAAAAACACTATTTACCTTAATTATTGTAACAATCGGGCTACTCAGTGTTACCATTTCAAATGCACAGTGTACCCCAGGGGATTCGATCTCCTGCCCTGATATCGAAAACAACGGAGAGCTCTGCCCTGACACCCTGCCGGAAGCTATTGCCGGGCAGCTTTACCTTCAGGATTTTACCATTCTGGCTCCACCGGAATATACTGCAGATTCCGTTTTTTATATACCCTTGCACCATATCAAACTCATGGATGTCGAAAACCTTCCTACCGGGATTTCATGGATTTCTAATGCAGAAGACAGTATTTTCATGGTTGGCACTTATTATTGTGTTTTGATGGAAGGAACACCAACACTGGCTGGCCACTATCCATTAAAAATAGTAGTAGGCGTATACATTGATGTGGGAGGGATTCCGGTTTATGCCGGTGAGGTAACAGATTCCACTTCCCTTTTCATTGATGTTATCTGGGATCCGGATGGTATAAGCAATCCGGAAACCGGGAATTTTAGATTGATAAATACAGGTCCAAATCCATTTTACTCCACAACACAGATCGGATTATATGTTGTCCACCCTGAAATAATTTATTTAGATATTTATAATCTACTGGGTATCAGGCTGTATCATGAAGAGGCTTTTGTAGACAGCGGTGAAAACTTTTTCCGGTTTAACGGGGCTTCTTTATCTGAAGGAATGTATTTCTACTCTGTTTATAATACCAGAAAAAAAATTACCAAAACATTGATCAAGACTCGCTAAATGATGAGAGTTTTTATCACTTTCATTTTCATTTCTTTAACCCTTCACTTTGTGCACGCTCAGAAAAGTGGTTTAAAGGGAACTATTATCGATGCCGGCACAAGGGAAACCGTGGTAGGAGTTAATGTGATCATAGATAGCATCTTTGGCACATCATCAGATATTAAAGGCAATTATTCGCTCGAACTTGATCCCGGCCCGTATGAGGTTATTTTTAAGTATGTTGGGTATCACACCGAACAAAGAACCATCACCATAAATTTGGGCGAGATAAAAACCCTAAACATTGAGCTTAGTCAAATGCCCATTGAATTAGACATGGCAGTTGTTACAGCTGGTAAATTTGAGCAGAAGCTTTCGGATGTGACGGTATCCATGGAGATAATAAAACCTGCGTTTATCGAAAACACCAATACCACCAATATAGAGAGCGCAGTGAAACAAATGCCCGGTTGTGATGTACTTGATGGCCAGGCAAGCATAAGAGGAGGTAGTGGATACAGCTATGGCGCAGGTAGCCGGGTGCTTGTGTTGGTTGATGACTTACCGATCTTAACAGCGGATGTTGGTGAGATTAAATGGAATTTCCTTCCTGTTGAAAACATCGAACAAGTTGAAATCCTTAAAGGAGCTTCTTCAGCCTTGTATGGTTCTTCTGCCCTGAACGGTGTTATCAATGTCCGGACTTCCTACCCTGATAATGAACCTCAAACAAAATTTACACTATTTAGTGGGGTTTATTTGGAACCACAAAGAAAGGAATTGGCCTGGTGGTGGGATACAAATCCTTTATTCACCGGATTTAGTTTCTCAGATTCCCGGAAGATTGGTGACATTGATATTGTTTCCGGAGCAAATGTATTCAGCAATGCCGGATACAGGGAAGATAACTTTGAAGAGCGGGCAAGGCTAAATTTCGCCTTTCGACACAGGCCCGGAAAAACAGAAGGCTTCTCTTACGGATTTAATACCAACATTCAATGGCAATATACTTCCGATTTCTTCATCTGGCAGAATGCTGATTCCGGCGCATTCCTTCAAAAACCTGAAGTGATTACGCCAACGAAAGGGTTCAGGTTTAATATTGACCCCTGGGCATCATTTTACGATAATCGTCAAAACAGACATAGTCTCAGGACCCGGTTTTATAAAGTCCAGAATCGTTTCAAGGAAAACCCTGACAAAAACAATGGCTCGGATCTCTATTATGGTGAATACCGGTTCCATAAGGTTTTTAAAAACAATTTAAACTGGACCCTGGGTATGATGGGATTATATGGTGTTACCAACGCCGAGTTATACGGAGACCATTATAATTCAAATATTGCCATTTTCACACAATTCGATTATAAGTTCTTTTCCCGGCTTTCTGCTTCGGTAGGGCTTCGATGGGAAAGATATACCCTCGACAATACCGATGAAGAATCCAGCCCTGTTGTCAGGGCAGGGTTGAATTATCAGGTTGCAGAATATACCTTTATCCGGGCATCCTATGGCCAGGGGTATCGCTTCCCGTCAATTGCCGAGAAATACACCGCCACCAGTCTCGGTAGCCTGAATATATTTCCCAATCCTGATTTAAAACCCGAAACAGGATGGTCATCTGAGCTTGGCATAAAACAGGGTGTAAAAATTAGTGACTGGAATGGTTATGTTGACATAGCAGCTTTCTGGACCGAATACGTAGATATGATGGAATTTACATTCGGGGTGTGGCCTGACGATCCTTCACAAGAACCCACCCTGGATGATATTGGCTTTAAATCGCTCAATGTTGGTAACTCCAGGATTACCGGTATTGACCTGAGCCTCACCGGAACAGGTACTTTAGCTGGGATCCCACTGACTTTATTTGCCGGTTATACGTACATGGATCCGGTTGACCTGACCAATGATACACTTGAAAACAATATATTAAAATACAGATACAAGCATTCAGTGAAGGGCGATGCAGCATTTGATTTCAATAAAATCTCAACAGGGATCAGTTTTATTTATAACAGTTTCATGGAACGGATTGATGAAGCATTTGAGGAACCAATACTGGGGCAGGAGATCTTTCCGGGATTAAAAGATTACAGACTAAAAAACAACAAAGGTTTTGTGGCTGTCGACTTCAGGGTATCTTATCAGTTTATGGCCTCCGCTAAGTTGGAGTTGATCGTCAAGAATATTTTTAATAAAGAATAT
>CBDUSM010000113.1:0-5296 GCA_965369825.1 uncultured Bacteroidales bacterium | reverse complement strand
CCATTATCTATCAGGAAGATACCGATGATTGGAAATAAAACATATCAGCTATTGCGCTCAATGGGGATCGTAACCATCGAAACACTTAGTAATATTCCCCCGGAAATGATGGAAAAAGTAATGGGAAAGAATGGTATCATAATATGGAAAAAAGCCAATGGGATTGACCCAACGCCCGTAACACCTTATTCAGAAAGAAAATCCATCAGCACAGAACGGACATTTGAGAAAGATACGATCGATGTAGTCAGGCTGAACGAATTATTAATTAGTATGGTTGAGAAAATAGCTTTTGAACTTAGAAGTAAACAGAAGTTGACTGCCTGTGTTACCGTTAAAGTTCGTTACTCGAATTTTGATACCCATACACTGCAAAAACATATTCCTTATTCTTCTTTTGACCATGAGCTTATCCCATTGGCTTTGGAACTGTTCAACCGGCTGTACAACAGAAGGATGCTGGTCAGATTGATCGGTGTTAGGTTCAGCCACCTGGTACCTGGAGTTCAGCAGTTGAACCTGTTTGAGGATACATCCGAAATGACGAATCTTTATATGGCGATGGATAGAATAAGGAATAGATATGGAAGAAAAGCTGTGGGAAGAGCAATATCATTCGATAAAGCACCAACTAAATTCCAATGAAGTATGTACCTTAACAATCATTCATATTATAGTCTCCGTTACGGTACCTTGTCCCCAGAGAGCCTGATCGGCGAGGCAAAGGCTCGTGGCGTATCAGCATTGGCTTTGACGGATATTAATAACTCAATGGGAATGATCGATTTTGTGAGGAGGTGTAATGAGAATTCAATCAAACCTATCGCCGGTATTGAATTTAGAAATGGCAATGATTATTTGTACACCGGACTGGCTCGTGACAACACCGGCTTCAGGGAACTGAATGAGTTTGTTACTCATCATAATTTAAATAATGAAAAATATCCCGGAAAGCCGGGTCTGTTTGAGCATGCTTATATCATTTACCCTTTTGGATATCGTTCGCTGGCTTCATTACAGGAAAATGAATACATCGGCGTAACACCTTCTGAAATCGGCAAGTTGTTTTCAACTGAACTTTTTTACGATCAATCGAAGTTGATTATGTGGAACCCGGTAACTTTCAAAGATAAGTCGGGATATATCCTCCACAAAAACCTGAGGGCTATTGATAACAATACATTGATTAGTAAATTATCTCTTGCGCAGATAGCCGGGGAGGATGAAATGATGCTGCCTCATGAGATCTTTTTAGCTTTTTATAAAGATTACCCTGAAATTATTAGAAATACTGAAAAATTATTGGCAGAATGTAGCATTGATTTTGATTACCGCAACCTCAAAAATAAGAAAACCTTCACTGGAAATAGTTATGACGATAAAATACTGCTCGAGAAACTGGCTTATGACGGCTTGGAATACCGTTATGGTAAGAATAATGAACCGGCTGCTGAAAGAGTCAGGAAAGAACTGGCGATTATCGATAAATTAGGTTTTTCTGCCTACTTTCTGATTACCTGGGATATCATCCGGTATTCGATGTCGAGGGGCTTTTACCATGTCGGGCGTGGTAGCGGTGCCAATAGCGTGGTAGCTTATTGTCTGAAAATCACTGATGTGGATCCCATTGACCTGGATCTCTATTTTGAGCGATTCCTAAATCCCAAACGTACCAGTCCGCCTGATTTTGATATTGATTATTCATGGAAAGAACGGGAAGATGTTCAGGATTATATTTTTAAAAGATATGGTCATGAGCATACTGCCCTTTTAGGTGCTACTTCTACTTTTAAAACAAACTCAATTTACAGGGAGCTCGGCAAAGTTTATGGATTACCAAAAGCGGAAATCGACAGTTTTTTGGCAAATCCCATGGTTGAGGTCAATAATAATGATATCACCCGGCGAATTTTTGCCATTGCAAAATTGATGGTTGATTTTCCGAACATACGGAGTGTTCATGCAGGAGGTATCCTGATATCGGAAGAACCTATCACCTGTTATACTGCTTTAGATCTTCCTCCCAAAGGTTTTCCAACCACGCAATGGGATATGTATGTAGCTGAGGCGATTGGTTTTGAAAAGTTCGACATTTTAAGCCAGCGTGGAATAGGTCATATCAAAGAATGTGTGGATGTTGTTGCTAAAAATCGCAGGATAAATGTTGATGTTCACCGTGTTGCCGATTTTAAAAGAGACCATAAAGTAAAGTCCCAGTTGAAGAAAGGAGAGACCATTGGCTGTTTTTACGTTGAAAGCCCCGCCATGAGGGGGTTGCTGAAAAAACTTCGATGCGATAATTATTTAGGCCTGGTTGCAGCCAGCTCCATTATTCGGCCGGGAGTAGCCCGTTCAGGCATGATGCGGGAATATATTTATCGCTTTCACCATCCGGATGATTTTAATTATATCCACCCTGTTATGGAAAAACAGTTAAAAGAAACATATGGCGTGATGGTTTACCAGGAAGATGTTTTAAAAATTTGCCACCATTTTGCAGGATTGGACATGGCTGACGCCGATGTATTACGACGCGCAATGAGTGGAAAATCCCGGTCAAAAAATGAATTTAAGCAGATTGTTGAAAAATTTTTTAGCAATTGCAAGAGTTATGGTTATCCTGATGCAGTCACCGGAGAGGTTTGGCGGCAAATAGAATCTTTTGCCGGCTATTCTTTCTCAAAAGCACATTCAGCTTCATATGCTGTGGAAAGTTACCAGAGTATCTACCTGAAAGCTTATTTTCCTCTTGAATTTATGGTTGCCGTTATTAATAATTTTGGTGGTTTCTACCAGACTTGGGTCTATTTTAACGAGGCTCAACGGCAGGGTGCCCGGATCAATCTGCCTTGTATAAATCATGGTCAATACAAGACATCAATAATTGGAAAGGATGTTTACATTGGATTTATTCATGTTACAAACCTGGAAACAAAGATTTCCAGGGCTATCAGTCTGGAGCGAGATAGAAACGGCATATATAAAAGCCTTGAAGACTTTATTGGACGCGTGCAAACGCCATTGGATCAGATGATTACCCTGATCAGGGTTGGAGCGTTGAGGTTTACCGGTACAACCAAGTCGCAGTTGTTATGGAAAGTCCATCTTTTGTTGGGGAAAACCAGAATATCGAACAATACAGGGTCTCTTTTCAATGCTCCCATTGTGAATTACCGGTTGCCGCAGCTTGCACATGAAGCGTTGGAAGATGCTTATGATGAATTTGAGTTTCTGGGATTTCCGGTCACTGTTTCTCATTTCGATATGCTGGAAACAACATACAGGGGAAAAGTTTTTGCTGAAAACCTACAAACCCATGTTGGGCAGAAAGCCCGTATGGTTGGCCGCCTGGTTACAATCAAGTATGTTAGAACGGTAAAGAAAGAACTGATGCATTTTGGAACTTTCCTGGATGTTCATGGTGAATTTTTCGATACCGTCCATTTTCCTGATTCATTGAGGGGTTACCCCTTTCGGGGAAAAGGAATTTATTTGATCCAGGGCACGATAAATGAAGAGTTTGGTTTTCCCAGTGTAACTGTCGAAAAGTTAGCGAAGTTGCCGTTGAAGAAGGATCCGAGAAATGGGTGAGGTATTCTTGCTTTGCGGGTTAATGCAATTTTATTTAATTGAGTGTTAAGGGTTTTTTAACCATATTTTAATACATTTGAAAACCATTAAACTTTTACTAAATAAGATATGAGCTTCCTCCAGCAAATTAATGAGGCCACATCATTTTTGAGGGAAAAAGGATTTGAATCCCCTGAGGTCGGTATTATACTCGGAACCGGTCTGGGAAAACTAATTGATGAGATCCTTATTGCCGTGGATGTCCTATATAAAGATATACCACATTTTCCGTTGGCAACAGTTGATTTTCATTCCGGCAACCTGATCTATGGCACACTTAACGGGAAAAAAGTAGTTGCCATGCATGGAAGGTATCATTATTATGAAGGATATTCATACCAGCAAATAACATTACCAGTCAGAGTGATGAAGAATCTCGGGGTCAAATACCTGTTAATTTCAAATGCCAGTGGTGCAATGAATACTGACTTAAAGAAAGGATTACTGATGCTTCTTGACGATCATATTAATCTTATGCCAGGGAGTCCGTTAATTGGTATGAATAATGATGAATTAGGCCCCAGGTTTCCTGATATGAGCCAACCTTACTCCTCCATGTTAAATGAAAAACTTGAGAGAATTGCCACTGAAAATAATATTACGCTTCATAAAGGAGTTTATGCAGCCCTTCCAGGCCCTATGTTGGAAACAAGGGCCGAGTACAGATATTTACGGATAATTGGAGCTGATGTGGTCGGGATGTCTACTGTGCCTGAGGTTATCGTAGCTAATCACATGAATTTGCCATGTGCTGTTATATCTGTTATTACCGATGAATGTGATCCTGATAATCTTGCGCCACTTAATATTAGTGATATTTTTGAATCAGCTGCAAGAGCCGATGTTGATCTTAGTAGGCTTATTTCCAGCCTGGTGAATGAATTATGACTTACTTAGCGTAGTTAATAGCTCTTGTTTCCCGAATTACCGTGATTTTAATTTGGCCGGGATAAGTCATCTCATCCTGGATTTTTCTTGACAGATCAAAGGAAATCTGATTAGCTTCATTATCGGTAACTTTATCAGCACCAACAATTACCCTTAGGTCGCGCCCGGCTTGAATAGCATACGTTTTAATTACTCCCGGATAGGATAATGCCAAATCTTCGAGATGGTTAAGTCGTCGGATATAGGCCTCAACAACTTCCCTTCTCGCCCCTGGCCTTGCTCCTGAGATAGCATCACAAACCTGGACTAAAGGTGCAATAAGAGATGTCATTTCAACTTCATCGTGGTGAGCCCCGACTGCATTACAGACATCAGCTTTTTCTTTAAATTTCTCGGCTAATTTCATACCTAACAATGCATGAGGAAGTTCGGGTTCATTATCCGGAACTTTTCCTATATCATGCAACAATCCGGCACGTTTTGCAGCCTTAGGGTTTAATCCTAACTCCGATGCCATGGTTGCACAGAGATTAGCTACTTCTTTTGAGTGTTGAAGAAGATTTTGGCCATAGGAAGAACGATATTTCATGCGTCCTACCATTCGGGTTAATTCATGATGCATACCATGTATCCCAAGGTCAATACACGTACGCTTACCGGTTTCGATGATCTCCTGTTCAATTTGTTTTTTTGTTTTAGCAACTACTTCTTCAATCCGGGCAGGGTGAATACGTCCATCCGTAACAAGCTTATGCAACGATAGCCGTGCAATCTCCCG
>CBDUSM010000112.1:0-5299 GCA_965369825.1 uncultured Bacteroidales bacterium | reverse complement strand
CCCACTTCTTCAAATACCTAGCGATGAAATAAAATTTCTTTATCCAGCCTTTTTCTGAGGTTAGCAAAGCTTAAAATATATTCATTATTTCTGAGGTTAATTGCTAACCGAACCCCTCCCGTAATCCGATAATCTTCCAACAAATCAGTCACCCCAACTTTAAGGAAAACAATAAACCCCGGGGTTTGATAAATGGGGTAGCCGCCACCTGAAAAGGCCTGGTAGTCATAATTAAGATATGTAAAATCCATTTGACTAACCATTTCATTTATCGAATATTGAACATTATAATTTCTACGTTTGGGAACTGAAAATCCGGATTTCTTTTCAGATTGACCTGACACATACTCTTCAGGACCATGCTCAGGCTCTGATACATTAATATTAATAAACGATTGTTGATCAAATTGATAGTTGTTGATGTCTATTTTTTTTTCCTGCAACGTTTCGTTATCATAATAGTGAACATTAGAGAAACGGGTTTTTTTCTTTCGTTTTCCATAAGATGTTACTTCATTTTCCTCCTCTTTTTGATTATAATCGTGTTGGAGGTTTTGGGCATAAGAGGTATTAGTAAGCTGAACTGCAACTAATTCTTCAAAGAGTGGCAAATCATCTATATACAAATGATAGCTCAGGTCTTTGTAAATGATTTCTGAGAATTTTCCTGCCTCCCAATTAATATCATGTTCAATAATACTCCTTGAATAATTTGTGACAGGGAATGCTTCTGTGAAATATCGATAATGAGTAGTGGTATCTATGTATGTAATCGCACTATCGAAACGGGCGATATAGCGATTATAAATACCATTGTAATCGCTCAGGTAACTGATGGTACCTTTTTCGTATTCCATTGGATAAAACTCATTGGCAGTAGGTGTAGACGTTACCCGGTGCAATGTGTTTGATCTCTTCACAAGATCATAAAGAAAAAGGTCATACCGGGGTTGCAATTGATATATTTCATAATCGGTGCCCATTCGCAGTGTATCATCAGGGCGGTTCGAACTAAAAATTATTTGTTTGCCATTGTTGATAAAACGAGGGAAAAGGTCGTCATAAATGTCATTCGTAATACGATCAAATGTATTAGAAACCATTGAATAAATATACAAATCGGATTGTCCTTTTTGAACTGCTGAAAACAGAAATGAGCTACCATCCGGAGAGTAAGAAATATCAACGATCTTTTCAAAATTATAAAGGATCCTTTTTTCTTTTTTTCTTGTATCCAGGTTGTAATAATAAAGGTAGTTCTGGCCTTTTGCTTCAATAATAAAGGCGAACAATTGCCCGGAAGGATGCCAGGCAATCAGTGGGTATGAATAATCCGTTTTTTCATCAAGCTTAATACCCCCTTTAAAAATTTTCTTTTGTTTACCCGTGCCAACATCTCTCAGCCAAAGCTTATATTTGCCTATATTGTTGGATGTATAAGTTACATACTGCCCATCGGGGCTAATCTTAGGCTGACTTATAACTACATTTTGCTTTGCTTTTTTTAAAACGGGGGGTGCATCAGGCAAATACCTGGCCTCATCAACCTGAGCATATTTCCGGGTATAATGGGTAAAGCATTCCTTCACCAAACTTTTATATGAAATGCCGATAACATAAAGAAAGCCGCTTTCAACATTTCTACTGATCTTGGCCATATAAACAATATTCGGCACAACTGTTTTGCCATATTTATCTGCAATGTACTGCCAAATGGCGTGGCCTGCATAAATGGCATCCCTGCCCATTAATTGGTTAAATTTTTCAAACCTGCCCGACAAAATCCCATCTTTCACAAAATTGTCGATCTCTGTGCTCCAATTTTCAGAAACATAAGAAATAATACCATTTTCATACCACTCAGGTAAAGCCATTAAGGTGGTGCCCTTGATTTGGTCACCTACGCTGCCTCCATATAAGGTTTGTTCAACCAAAACTTTGGCTATCCCGGCCCTGATTTGCTTTTCAAAATGATGCAGGCTACCATCAAAATAAATAAAAACCTTATGCCCAACAATATGTGTGATGCCTCCGGTATTGTAATGCTCATCGCTCAAAAGGCCAATATTACTCTGCTTCAGGTCAGATAAATTATTATAAATAATAAACTGTATCTTTTCTCCCACAGAAGATTCCAGTTTATCCTCCATTTCAGCAAGTAATTCATTAGCGTATTTAGCTGTAAACACTGCCAACTCACTGCCGTTCATGTAAAAATAAGTATCAAATTTTTCAAACTGGTAATAGGTCCAAAAAAATTCATTGTATTGAACCCTGTTCTTACCGAAAGTAAGCTGTGAACCATTATAAAACTGCGCAAAAAGGAGATTGCCTGGTGTAATAATTACCAGTAAAATAATCACCCTCACTAGAATTTTATATGTCTTACCTGATCGAAAGTTCACCATGCTAAATTAAGATAAATTTTGATACAACAAAGGGTTCGGATAGCAAGTAATGGATATCGGGCATGAATCATTTATTTAATAACTTTGCTGAGAAAAAATTATTACACATCATTAATATAAATTATGATTACTATTCAAACATTTGTTTTCAATCCTTTTCAAACAAACACATACATCCTTTATGATGAGACTAATGAATGTGTTATTATTGACGCAGCTTGCGAAAGTGACCGGGAAAAAGAAAAACTAGCAGATTTTATCAAAGATCATAATCTTACACCTGTTCGCTTACTCTATACCCATCTTCATGTTGACCATGCGCTTGGTAATACTTTCATAACTGAGAAATATCATTTAAACCCGGAGGTTCATCCGGAGGGAAAGCTTTTTTGGGAATCGGCCCGGGAATTCAGTTCGGTATTTAATATTAAGTTCGAGAAACCTATGGATCCAACAGTTTTCCTTCACGATGGGGATAAGGTGACGTTTGGAAATTCAACATTACAGGTTTTATATACTCCGGGGCATGCCGATGGAAGCATTTGCTTCTGGAATAAAGAACAAAAATTTGTTGTTGTCGGGGATGTACTCTTTCAGGAAAGTATTGGAAGAACAGACTTGCCAACAGGTGATTTTGATCTACTCATGAAAAGCATCAAAGAGAAACTGTTCGTGCTGGACAACGATACGGTTGTTTACACAGGACACGGGCCCGAAACAACTATCGGGTATGAAAAAATTCACAATCCTTACCTTGACCTGAGCTGAACATTAGCCCGGTTAACCAATTCATCAACATCAATCTGATTCATACAATCAAAATGCCCTTTAGGGCATTGATCATAGCCGATTTTACTGCATGGGCGACATGATAACTCTTTAACTTCGATGATATTAAAGCGATTGTTTACTTGTTCGGGCATGTAAGGATACATCCCAAACCCGGGAATGGTATTTCCCCAAACAGATACTGTTTTTTTCCTGAAGGCAGCAGCAATATGCATTAATCCGGTATCGTGTGTAATGATCAATTCTGCCTGTTCAATTATTGACGCAGACTGATTAATATTCAGCTTTCCACAAGTATTGTATACGTTAGGGCCAAGAGTTTTGCTGATCTCAATGGCACGATTTTCATCCTCCTTCCCCCCAAGCAATACAACCGGCCTGTTAATCTTATGACAAATAGCTTCAATTTTCTCAACAGGCAAAAGTTTGGTTTTGTGCTTTCCCCCGATGGCAAATCCGATGTATCCCAACCTGAAACTATCAGGAAGAGTTTTAATATCTACCTGATCTTCTTCAGCAATAAAATAATCCAGGCCTTCACCATCATTTCGAACACCAAGGAGATCAACAGCATCAAAATACCTGTCTACAATATGCTTATCAGGCAACATATTAATTTTAAAACGCACCAATATCCATTTTTTTAAGTTGAGTTTGTTAAAGGATGAAGATTGCTTCCGAAGATTAACTTTCACTCTGAACGATCGAAGGTTTTTATGCAGGTCGATAATATGATCAAACCCCATGCTTTTTAAGCGAGGAATAACTTCGTGGATATCTTTTTCGATGCTATGAACCTGATCGATATATGGGTTTGATTTAAGGATTGGGGCAAATGCCCTTTTTGTCAGGTAATGAATCTCAACATCTTTTACCTGCATTTTCAGGCATCTGATAATGGGTGTTGTCAGGACAATATCCCCGATTGAACTAAATCGTATGATCAGCACTTTCTTCAAAATAAAACGGCATAAATTGTGTGGTAAAAATAGTGAAAATATATATAGAAGGAGAAACTGCATCAAGGTGCACTGTTTCATGGCTGAAACGAAATACTTTTTATCTATTTTTGCGACATGATACTGATTGACACACACACGCACCTATACCTGGATACATTTGACCCGGACCGGGAACGGGTTGTTACTTCTGCTATTGAGAGGGGAGTGAGGTATATGTTTTTACCAAACATCGATAGTTCCTCCATTCAACCTATGCTTTCTTTGTGTGATAATTTTCCGGAAAACTGTTTTCCCATGATGGGATTACATCCCACATCTGTGAAAGATAATTACAAAAAGGAACTGGAAACAGTAAACAAGTGGCTTACGAAAAAGAAATTTATTGCAGTTGGGGAAATTGGGATTGATCTGTATTGGGACAAGACTTATGTTGCGCAACAGGAAGCGGCTTTTCGGTTTCAGATTCAACTCGGAATCGATCATGATCTTCCATTAGTGATACATTCGCGTGATTCTATGGATAAGATCCTGGACATCTTGAAAGACTATACGGATAATGATATTTGCGGTGTTTTTCATTGTTTTACGGGCACAGCAGATCAGGCAGCAAAAATTATCAGGATGGGTTTTTACCTGGGAATAGGAGGTGTGCTGACATTTAAAAACTCTGGTTTATCAAATGTTTTAGATAGCATCGACCTGCAATACATTCTGCTTGAAACAGATGCACCGTTTTTAGCGCCTGTGCCCTTTCGGGGAAAACGAAACGAAAGTGCTTATATTCTCCTTGTGGCAGAAAAGCTTGCAAAGGTGAAAGGGTGTAGTATGGGAGACGTAGCGAAAATTACAACTGATAATGCAACCACATTATTTAAATGGCATTAAGTGGAAAATTCTTTACAAATTTTTGTTTGTTATATTTTTTTGTAATTTAGCTGCCTGATTTAAAAGCGGGGATTAACTCCACTCACGGAGAGGTGGCCGAGTGGTCGAAGGCGCACGCCTGGAAAGCGTGTATTCCGAGTGGATCGGGATCAAGGGTTCGAATCCCTTTCTCTCCGCAGAATTGAATACGAAACAACAAATTGCTAAAAATCAATAAAAGTTAACTATGAAAAAATTAATTGCTTTTTTGACCAT
>CBDUSM010000111.1:0-5325 GCA_965369825.1 uncultured Bacteroidales bacterium | reverse complement strand
ATATAAATAATTCCTTGTTTTGTTTATATAAAAATGGTATCCCTATCAACGAAAAAATCATGATGGGTGTATACAAAAGCCAGCCTTTACGATAGCTGAACAATACATTTATAACCTCCGGATCGTTAAAAAAAAACATCGCTCTTTCCTGGTAAGAAAAATAAAAATATGAGCCCGTTATCTCTTTCCAATAAAGAAACTGGGGCACCCAAACAAGGAAAAAAATAAAGATCATTAGTGCAATTTTCCAATAAGATTTTAAAAGAAAAACTATTCTATCTAAAAAGCCATTCCACGATGAAACACCCCACAACAAAAAGAGAACGATCACCAATACATTTGTTGGCCTGATAAGAACAATCATTCCGGTAATAAAGCCTAACAGAACAGTTCTGAGAATGGCTGGTTTTTCAAACCATTTAACCATATTATAGATAAAAAAGATGATAAAAGAAAAATTATATGAATGAGTCATCGTGGCTTCTTTACTCGAATAATACAGGAGGTTTGTCCCAATAACCACTACAAAAAGGGCAATGGCGGTAGCCGGGTCTGAGAAATATTTTTTAAGCAATTTCCGTAAAAAAAACAGTGCCAGGGCAAGGTAAAAAATACTACTGACAAGAAGTGCAAATTTGTATGGGGGAGAATAGCCATAACTCTCATACCCAAGCAAGGGAGCAATCCCATGAGCAATAAGAAAAAAGGGAGAATATAATAAAGCTTGCCCATAGGTATATTGAATTATCTTATTCCCCTCTGGTGTTTTTAAAAACCATACCTTCCCCGAATACTGTGCAGGATTTTCATTAATATAGTTCAAGGTAACATCATGGTGTATGAAAAAAGAAGGTAAATATAGATAATACCCTTTTACATCGGTTTGGATCACCCAATTCGGGTTCTTCCAGTCCTGCTCAAAAGCATTATATAGAATCACAATTACTATAACAACAACATAGGCGATAAGAGAGACTTTTTCAGAAATAAATTTCTTGTAGGTTGATTTATCAAAAAGAGAGTACATATAGTTTGATTATCAAAATTGTTGCAATATTTAAAAAAATGGCGAAACCTTATACCTGTGGGCTAAAATTCTTCGTCCTCAATAAGCTCAATATCTTTTTTCTCTTGTTTAAGTTTTTCACAATCGATTTCAACCGAAAGCGGGCGTAGGGGTTTTTCAAAATCTCCCTGAAAAAGATTAATGGTGCTATCGGCATAAATCTGTTGCATGTACAGGGCCCAGATGGGTAAAGCCATATTAGCCCCCTGCCCCAGGGTGATAGTTCTGAAATGAGCAGCCCTGTCTTCACAGCCCGACCAAATGCCAGTGACCAGTTCTGGGGTCAATCCCATAAACCAGCCATCCGATTGGTTTTGTGTGGTCCCTGTCTTTCCGGCAACAGGATTGGAAAACTCATATTTGAACCTTAACCTGATACCTGTACCTGTTTGAACAACACCTTTCATCAATTCCAGCATCAGGTAAGCAGTTTGTTCATTCATAGCCTCCTGTTGGTTGGGAATAAAACTATCAATAAGGTTTCCATGTTTATCTTTAATCCGGGTAATAAATATCGGCTCAATGTAAATACCCTTGTTGACAAAAGTATTTAGTCCGCCCACCATTTCATACAGGGAAAGGTCAGCCGATCCAAGGGCAATAGCATAATATGGGGGAATCTCACTTGTAACACCCATGTTATGAGCCATTTCAATAACAGCTTCCGGTGAGTAACGTTTCATCAAAAAAGCTGAAATCCAATTGTTCGAATGAGCCAATGCTTCCTTCAGGCTAATCATATCTCCACGTTTATACGTAGAGGTGTTCCGGGGTGTCCACACAGATCCGTCGTCCAATTCGATACTATACTGAATATTGGGGACTTCTGTGCATGGGGAAAGGTCGCCTTCCTGCATCGCCAGGGTATACAGGAAGGGTTTGAATGTCGACCCTACCTGTCGTTTACCATAAGTAACATTATCATATTTAAAATATCTGTAATCCGGCCCACAGGCATAGGCTTTAACATATCCTGTGTGCGGATCCATTGACATCAGGGAAGAGCGAATAAAAAATTTATAATACCAGATAGAATCCATAGGGGTCATCACCGTATCAATTTCCCCCTTCCAGGAAAAGATACGCATTGATGTTGGCGTGTTAAAAGACAACAATATGGAATCCTTCGGCATGCCATTCTTATTCAGGACCCTGTAACGTTCACTCCGCCGCATTGCTTGCTTCATCAGTTTTTCTATTTCCTCATCGGCATTCTTCTTATCAAAAACAAAAGGGGCGTTGGTATACCCATCCCAATGTCTGTAAAAAGCAGGCTGTAAATCATCACCAAGATGTTGGCTAATTGCATTTTCAGCATAATGCTGCATTCGGGAATCTATGGTTGTATAAATCCGCAGGCCGTCTCTATACAAATTATATGACATTCCGTCAGATTTAGTATGCTCTGCGCACCATTTGTTAAGTCGTGTACGAAGATATTCCCTGAAATGTCGCGCAATGCCCGTTGTATGGTCTTGAAGGCGATAGGCAGACATATCGACCGGCATTACCTTTAATGAATCGTACATTTCTTCCGAAAGAAAGCCATATTTTTTCATCTGGCTCAAAACAATTACCCTGCGTTTTCCGGCTCTTTCGGGATGTCTTACCGGGCTATAAAAAGATGGTGCTTTCAAAATGCCAACCAACAAGGCTGATTCTTCAATAGTAAGGTCAATGGGTTCTTTATTAAAAAAAGTCCAGGCTGCCGATTTGATTCCAAAGGCCTGATGGCCAAAGGGGACCGTATTAAAATACATGGCAATAATCTCTTCTTTGGTATAATTTCTTTCAAGTTTCACGGCAGTAACCCATTCCTTAAACTTAATGATGATCATATCCAGTTTGGTACGGTTTGGTTTTCGTGGAAAAAGATTTTTGGCCAGCTGCTGAGTAATAGTACTTCCTCCTCCTCTATAGCTTCCTGTAGTCACCCCAAATATCACCCGCCCCGTGGCCCTGGCATCAATGCCCGAATGATCATGAAAACGGATATCTTCTGTTGCTATTAAAGCATCTATAAGGTGGAGTGAAAGCTCAGAATAATGAATGTTGGAACGATTTTCAATAAAATATGTACCCAACACAACACCGTCGGAAGAAATAATCTCGGAGGCCAGGTTGCTCTTGGGGTTCTCAAGCTCCTCAAAACCGGGCATAAAACCTAGCCATCCTGACGAAATCGCCAAAAATATCAGGAAAATTATGCTAAATCCAAATGCAAAAAGGAGCCAAAAAACCCGAATTGTTATTTTGTCTTTCTTCTTTTTATCGCTTTTTCCCATAACCATCAAAACAATATGGATTATTTCTGTTTTTCTACTCTAATCCCAATATCTACAATTTCTTTTAGCACATCCGTTCTCATTGCCTGTTCTATTTGCATAGAATAGGTGCCTGTATCAGGAAACCTAACCATTTTCCTCAGGGGTATTTGGTTATCTTTTACCTTGCCCATTCCTTTGCCAAGCCATTTTCCGGAAATATCAGCCAGAAAACATTCGACGGTATCTCGAAATTTCCTGCCATCCGGAAATTGAGTGTCAATAAAAAAATATATGTTACTATACTGGTAATCTGTTGTGTTACGAATATTTATATATACATTATTCAGTACGGCAGTGTCTGTGATTTTAAACGAGAATTGTTGTATGTCGGATTTGTTCCATTCGCCATTGCGAATCCGATGATTTTCTTCAAAAACCAACGAGTTGTCGCAACCTGCAAGGAAAAATATCAGCAATAAAAAAGCTGGGAATTTCGTTATTTTAACCATCAAACCGGTTAAGATTATCCTGGCCAACCACTTGTCCAAAATCAATTTTTTGTTCTTTCGAATAAGCATAGTCTTCCAATTTTTCAGGTTGAATGCCTTTTTTGTTCTGTTTAATGATATCAAATACCTTATCAATGGGAATGGCTAGCAGGTTTGCCTGATCATCAGTATAAGAATACCACATGATATTTTGAAATACATCTGACTTCTGATGCGCTGCTTCACCTTTTTTCGTTTTTAGAACGATATTCCTGTCAGGAAAATTTTGCAAAGCATCCATATAAATATCGTATTCATAATTCAGGCAACATTTCAGTTTTCCACATTGACCGGTAAGTTTTTGCGGATTAAGCGACAATTGTTGAATCCTTGCCGTATTTGTAGAGACCGTTTGAAACTGTGTAAGCCAGGTTGAACAACATAGTTCTCTTCCGCAGGTGCCAATGCCTCCCAACCTGCTTGATTCCTGTCTGGCGCCAATTTGTCGCATCTCAATACGTACCTTAAACTCTTCGGCCAGCACTTTAATCAATTCTCTAAAATCGACTCTTTCTTCCGCTGTATAATAAAAAATTGCTTTTGTATTATCGCCTTGATATTCAATATCATTAATTTTCATCTTCAGGTCAAGATCTGAAGCTATCCTGCGTGCTTTGAACAAGGTGTCATTTTCACGAGAAACGGCTGTTAGCCATTTCTCAACATCAGATATCCTGGCCTTCCGATAAACCATTTTGACATTTTCTGATTTAGGATCTTCCTTTTTCCTTCTCATTTGCATCCTGACGATCTCACCCGTAAGGGTTACAACGCCAACATCATGACCAGGAGACGCCTCAACGGCCACAATATCGCCAACCAAAAACTGCAATCCATCGGTAATCCGAAAAAAATCTTTTCGGCTATTCTTAAACCGTACCTCAATGCAATCAAATTGGACTTGGTTTTGTGGTAAAATCACATCCTTTAGCCAGTCATACGAATCAAGTTTACTACAACCGTGTGAAAAAATATCGTCATTTTTTTGATATAGTTTTGGTTCTTTGATGCATCCCCTGGAAAAGAAAACATTTTGTAGGTTATCTATGATTATCTTTTCTTCCATTATTTATTTGCTTAAACTCTATGTTGTTGCAAAATTAAACAAAACTTTCTCATTTTTTATTGGTTATTGGTTATTTTGTGTTGGCATTCCTAATTTATCATTACGATTAAATCAAAAAGAAATAACATTTAATGAGTTAAAAATCAAGAAAAAAATGACAAATAAATAATTATATCATTATTTAAGCATGCGCAAGAATACCGGGCAGCGGGATTATAATCAGGTGGCTTTTATTTTTAGAAGTCTGTTGATTTTGAGCGAAAGATCCACAAACAAAATAGACGGGTTGGCGTTTCTTTCAATATGAAATATTGCATTATTTAATTCTTCTGTGATTTCGCTAATATTTTTTGAATGGATAAAGGAGGCAAAATTTCC
>CBDUSM010000110.1:0-5327 GCA_965369825.1 uncultured Bacteroidales bacterium | reverse complement strand
AATGAACTCCTACACTATAAGCTAATATTTCTGATAATGCAGAAGTTTATTCAATTTACTTACAAACATAAATTATATTTCTAAGTTATCCAAAAGGTTTTTACATTTTAACCCGTCCATATGGAGGAATTAGTAAACCTGGTTGATTCTTAATGTACTGAAACTTTTCATTGTTAAAAAAATTCCATTTCTATTATAGGAAAGATCGTAAAGAATTTCAAATTAAGTTCTTTTAACGTGTATCTATAAATTTCTGGCGGGCATTTCAACCCACTTCATTATCAAGTTGTACGGTTGCAAAATTAATAAATTTCCGTTACAAAAACTACTTACCGCCCGCTTGAATTTATAGCATGTTATCGCCTGTGCATCTTTCATTCTATAAAATTTTAAGTATATCTCTAATCATTGATTGAACTGTATTTCGTTTACTCGCCTATTCAATTCTTCTACTCGTTTTAATAATTGATTGAATGATAACGAATTTCCATAAATCATGCTGTCTTGCATTCGTCTGTAATCTATTCCATATTTATTTTTTACAGCATCAGGGGGTATAAGATTTATTCTTTGAGTTAATAGTGTGTTATAATCAAACCCTTTTAAACCGATAAATTTTTGACGATGTTTCACAACCTCTTTATAGAGTGATTCATTGGATAGTGCATTTTTTGCAAAATCAGTATCCATTAACTTTTCAATATCGTAAAGATGTCGGCTCATTCTATCTATGCGAATCTCGTCTATCGGTTTTGAAAATTCCTCGTGAATCAAAAACAATTTTTCAAGAAAAGTTCGGGTGGGCAACACCGTTTGCAAAGAAAAATCGGATTCTAATGGAAAGGATTGGGGAAACGTTTCCGCTAAGATTGAGTTGAATTTTATAGGTTCAGCAGGTTCCATCAAAGAACGTGCTCCCACTTCAATCAACACTTTGTCACGTAAGTAGTTCGGTTGAGGCAATACGGATAAATAGGCGACTTCAATAGTTTCGGGGTCGGTAGTACTAATGTCGTTTTCATTGACAGAAACGTTAAAATAATCGGCAGAAATTCCTAATTGCAATAGTTGCTTTTCAATTTCATTCCGTAAATTACCTCGAACAAACGTACACGAAGCACGACGTAATCGGTCGCTAATTTGATTTTTCGATAATTCGCCACCAAATCCCAAAAACTCTCTATTTATTGAAATATCAACATCTTCCGAAAAGCGTTGTATCAGTCCCCATCCTTTGCTTAACGACGTTCCGCCTTTGAATGCAATGTGATTGGCATAAATCGAAATGCTCAATGCTTTGAGTGCTTGCGAAACCCACCAATCTTTTTCAATGGAGTACGCACTCAATTTAGTTTGCTGTTCGCAATTGTTGAGCAGACGAATTTGTTCGATTTGCGACAGTGAGAGCCAATTAATTTTCATCGTTTAGTAAGTTTTGCAGATAAATACGAATACGATTCGGAGCCAAAGCCAAATCATGTTTTATTAATTTCGGACGTTCGGCTTTCAGCAACTCTTTCAACTTTCTGTTAATCTGTTCATTAGGTAAATCATACATCTCCCGAAGTGCCGCTACTACCAAATAAATCATTTCGATTTTATAGGCAAAATTTTTAGCAACTCCTTTTTTGAATTTAATGGTATTTCCACCTATATTAAGTGTACGAGGTGTGCCGTCTGTAATATAGACCCAATTGGTTTGTACTTGCGTGGAAAACCCCAAGCGATGTTGGGCATAAGTTCCTGTGGGTAAAATATGAGCCTTGTCTCGTGCTGCTACTTCTTTGGCAATTTGTTCCATTGAAACTCTCAAATTTTCTTTATCAAAAGGATATAAATAGATTCCTTTTGCCAAACGTATGATAAATCCCGATTTTTGCAATCTTGAAAAGGCTTGACGCACCGCCTCACTGCTCCCAAATTTTTCAAAAGCATCTATGAATAAAACAGCACCTTTTTTTCTTGCCCTAATACTTTGTATTATTGCATCTTGGATTGACCTCATTGCTATCAATTTTGTTTATGTTTCTGTCACAATAAAATACTTATTTCGTGACAAATTGATTTTACAAAAGTACAATTTATTTTGGTTCATTCAATGACTTTATTGCAAAATTTTTATTTCCACTGCATTGGCGATAACGTGGTTATATATAGAATGAACTCCTACACTATAAGCTAATATTTCTGATAATGCAGAAGTTTATTCAATTTACTTACAAACATAAATTATATTTCTAAGTTATCCAAAAGGTTTTTACATTTTAACCCGTCCATATGGAGGAATTAGTAAACCTGGTTGATTCTTAATGTACTGAAACTTTTCATTGTTAAAAACATTCCATTTCTATTTCATAATAAATTTCGTGTTCCCAAAATGTCAAAATGCGATAACCACGAGCTTCTGCACAAACATTGTACCTTCGCTTTCGAAGCGGACAACATATATCCCATTATTAAAACTTGATGCAGACAGCTTGATAACTTCCTGGTTTTTCATTTTATCTGCTATATATACCACTTTTCCACTTATGGTACAGATGGAAATCTGCCCGCTTTTGTTTCCGGTAGCTATGTAAAATTCATCAGCAGCGGGGTTAGGATACAACCGTAATTGGTTTGACAGGTAGCTTTTGTCTTCAATGGTATTCGGAAAATCATATGGAGATAAAAAAGCACCTTGTATCACTTTTCTTGACTGTCCTTCGTAATCCCATGCCACAGCCAGGTTATCATGGTCGGAAGCTTCCTTTTGCAGAGCCATGATGAAATATTTGCTTTCGGACTCCAGGAATATCACGTTGGAGTGTTGCTCGGGGTATTTTTCCCATTCACCGGGAGAAGACCATCCCGGCACCTCGGCTACCAATTGTTTGTTAGCATGTGTGGAATCGCTGCTCAGCCAGAGTTCGCAATAATCATCCCCACTGATCCAGAAACTATAGTAACCGGAAACAGGCGGATGTAGATACCCAATTAGCCGAGCTCCGAATTCATCGCCAATATCATTCGGCGTTTCGAAACGTTCGAGTGTATTGGTTTCATCCGGGTTGTCAGGATAATCGGGGTTCGAGGTCAGGCCTGAAACATACACGCTCCCACCAATGTCCCACCATATTTGATAAGTTATCTCCCCGGTCCCGAATTGCCCAACCTGAATGGAGACTTCGTCCGAAACTATTTCGATCTCACCGTCTGCCTGAGCCACCGCTTTTAGCTTATAGAGTCCGGCCGGTACTTCCTGCCAGTTAAACTCCCAGGGTTCAGCATATGCTTCCCCGATCAATTCCGAATCGTTTTTGTAAAATGAAACCTTGCTGACCTGCAAGTAACCTTCAGTCTGTGCCTGCAGGAGGATATCTTGGTTTGCCTCAAATTCCTCCCCATTTTGAGGAGATGTCAGGGTGATAAATAAATCGGGCTGCAAAGGAATTTTAAATATAGAGTCATTTTTCCAGTCTGAATAAAATATGCCATAGTTGGTTACCAGCCCGGCCCGGTAAGAACGATTGGATGCGTTCATATTTCCTCCGAGCGTAAGACAGCTTACCAGCAGCGAGTCATCATTTGTTGGAACAACTTCAAAGCCAGTCATAAGGTAGGCTCCGTTTAAGTATCCGAATCCATCACCGGCATCGGCATATAGTTGTCCGGAAGCTATATAATTTTCGTCAGGAGCAATGAGTAAGGTGATTTCATCCGAAGAATAGGTAGTGGTGCTCTGGATAATTTCTGACAGCGGGATAACGGAACCTTCTCGCTGTTTCAGCATAGGTTGATACCCATCATTTTCCAGTGATTCATTTATCAGGAAAATGTTTCTCCATCTTCCATCAGGTATGGTAGGTCCCTCAGCCCAGGAAGGAATGATAAGCATATTTTCACCCCATAAAAATGCTTCCTGCTCTTCGCGCAATAAAAGATCAGTAGGATCGGCAAAGAAGACGGGTCGCATGACGGGTAAACCACTTTGCGAAGCTTCATAAAACAAGGTATATAGATATGGCAGCAAGCGGTAACGACGTTGCAGGGCGATACGGCTCACATCTTCGATGGCCTGTCCGTATGCCCAGGGTTCTTGAAAATAGGTGTCCTTGGAGGTATGGTTGCGCGAAAACGGATAAAAGGCACCAATTGCCATCCATTGTCCAAGCAATTCAGCTCCTGGTGACCCAACAAAACCGCCAATATCCGGCCCGCTGAACGGTTGCCCTGACAACCCCAGGGTCAACGACATGGGTACTGACATTTTCATGTGTTCCCAGGTTGAACGGTTGTCGCCCGTCCATGTAGCTGCATAACGATGGCCGCCCAGAAAATTAGCACGGGTCAGAACAAAAGGCCTTTTTTCGGGACTGGATTGCAGGATGCCCTCACGCGTGGCTTTCACCATCAGCATACCATACACATTGTGATAACGAAGGTGCACGTCTTCGGGTAAATCTTCTCCGCCACGATGGATATTATCTTCGGGCATGGAATGATCAGGTCCGCTGAATACGGCCGGTTCGTTCATATCGTTCCACACACCGTCAACACCATTGTCCATGAAATCGGAATACAAACCTGACCACCAGGTGCGGGTTTCGGGCATTGTAAAATCAGGAAAGGCACAACTGCCTGGCCACACATCGCCGTAATAAGGATTTCCGCTTGAATTTTGAACCCAATAATCACCGGTTGTTCCCTGATCATATACAAAATAACCCGGTTCTTTTTTAACCCCCGGATCAATCATCCAAATCGAATGAAAGCCATGGTCGTGCAAGTAAGTATTCAACCCTGACGGATCAGGAAAGCCCACAGGATCAAAAGTAAAAATCCTGAAACCATCCATATAGTCTATATCCATCCAGATCACATCGCAGGGGATTTCCTTTTCGCGGAAGGTGTCGGCAATTTCAATCACCTGCGAAGCCGGGTAATAAGAATACCTGCATTGGTGGTATCCCAACGCCCAAAGTGGAGGTAGCTCAATTTTACCCGTTAGTTCAGACAGGGTCATAATCACTTCCTGTGGGGAGTCTCTTTCGATAATGATAATGCGAAAGGGTGGTCCTTCGGAAATGATCTTGATAGGATTATTTAGTATGAATCGCTGTTTCCATGAATGATCCACCAGAATGCCGTAAGCCGATCCATCGCTTCTTACCGACAAAATCCATGGATGTGACTGGTAAAGCCGCTTGCCATTATCGGTTCCATAGCCATAATTGTCGGTGTTCCATAGGATTACTTCTGTATTATTCCTTTTTAAATCACCTACTACCTCACCGGTTCCGTAAAGGTCAGTTCCTTCTTCAATTTCGATGGAAGCACAGTTATTT
>CBDUSM010000109.1:0-5329 GCA_965369825.1 uncultured Bacteroidales bacterium | reverse complement strand
TCCGGCGTTGGAAGAAAATGCCGATATCGTTGATAACCGCATCGTGTTCTATTAAACAAGTTCTTTCCGGCTTTCATCAAGCCTGATGAATATAAACAACAGAATTGTGGAAGCCCACAACGATGACCCTCCATAGCTGAAGAAAGGCAATGGAATACCAATTACAGGTGCTAATCCAATTGTCATTCCTATATTTATAGCAAAATGAAAGAAGAGAATTGATGCTACTCCATATCCATAAATTCTACTGAATATCGACCGTTGGCGCTCTGCTATCATAATTATTCTTAGTAATAGTCCAAGATATAGCGCTATTACAACCAGGCTGCCAACGAAACCCCACTCTTCTCCAACTGTACAAAAAATAAAATCAGTACTTTGTTCCGGAACAAAATCATATTTGGTTTGTGTGCCATTTAAAAAACCTTTTCCGGTAAAACCGCCTGAACCAATAGCTATCATTGATTGATTAACGTTATAACCAGCCCCCCTGAGATCCACTTCTTTTCCTAATAGAACATTTACCCTTGTTTGTTGATGTGGCTCCAGCATATTTTCAAAGGCATATTCTACGGAAAAAACAAATCCTGTAGCTACAATAAAAAGGCTGATAAGTTTAATAACAATTGCTTTTCTACGACGAATTATCATAATGGTAAAAATTATGATCAGAGCCAAAAAACCTGTAATAATAAATTTATTAACGAGAAGAGCAATAACCGATAGCATTATTATCAACACACCGGTAATCATAATTTTCCCGGAAAGGCCCTCCCTGAAAAGTACTAATAAAAACGAAAAATATACCAGTGCTGAGCCAGTATCGTTTTGAAGATAGATCAGGATCATAGGAGCGCCAACAAGTAGCCCAATATATATTTTTGCTTTTTTTTCTTTGATATTGAAACTACTTGAGCTGATATATCGTGCTAATGCCAGGGCTGTTGTTACCTTTGCCAACTCTGAAGGCTGAAAAGCAAAAGACCCTAATTGAAACCATGATCTTGCCCCTGCTACTTCTTTCCCAAGAAACAAAACAACAACCAGTAAAAAAATCGAAATAATATATAACGGTATTGAAAATGCATTGTAGAATTTTGCATCAATCATCAGGATTGCAAAAATGATGATCAGCGAAGTGACGATCCAAATAAGCTGTCGGCCGTAATTTTGGGTAATATCAAATATACTGCGATGACTTTCATTGTACACAGCTGCATAAATATTCATCCATCCTATTAACACGAGGGTGAAATAAAGGGCTATTATAACCCAGTCAATATTATCAAATATGCCTTTTCGCTGCCTCAATTGTCAGAAATTAAATTAACATTGATCATTTGCTCTTCCACCCACTTCTTTTTGACTGTTCCGGTAAGGTATTTCTCGATCATCAGGGTTGATATTGGTGCGGCCCAGGTAGAGCCAAAACCGCTGTTTTCTACAACAACGGCAATAGCAATTTGTGGATCATCTTTGGGTGCAAAAGCAATGAAAACTGAATGATCTTTTCCATGAGGGTTTTCGGCAGTTCCGGTCTTGCCACATACGGCAATGCTATCTAGTTTATGCCACCGGGCTGTTCCCCCTTCCCCTTCAAACACCTGATACATACCTTCGATAATAACATCAAAATAGTCAGGGTTAATAGTGGTGTGGATTTTTTCTTTATTACTATTTTCTATTTTATGATTTTCAATAGACTTAACAAGATGCGGAACATAATAATAACCTCTGTTAGCAATGATAGCCGATAAATTAGCCAGCTGCAATGGCGTAAGAAGAAACTCTCCCTGTCCGATGGAAAGTGACCTGATGGTCATTGGCCTCCATCCTTTTTCTCCATAGTATTTGTCATAATATCCGGATTCGGGTATAAAACCACTGACTTCACTGAAAAGGTCACTTTTAAATTTACTGCCAAAGCCAAAGCTTAATACATGCTTTCGCCATTTATCAAAACTATCATGTATGTCATCCTCATTTTTCATAATAGCATAAAATGTTTTCCAGAAATAGGGATTACATGAAACCTCTATCGCTTCTATCATATTCAATGGGGATTTGTGATTATGGCTGCATCGGATAGGCCTTGTTTCCGGGCCCTCACATGAATATTTTGTATGCTGAGTAGCAACATTTTCCTGCAAGGCAATAAGGGCGTTTACCAGCTTAAAAACAGAGCCGGGAGGATAAGTTGCTGTTAGAGGCCTGTTAAATAACGGTTCCAGGGGATTTTGTTGCAGTTTCTTGTAATGTTTACCCCTCACCCTGCCAACCAAAAGGTTCGGATCATAGGATGGACTAGACACAAGAGCCAGTATTTCACCTGTAGAAGGTTCCAGTGCAACAATACTTCCTTTTTTATTAGCCATTAGCAACTCGCCATATTCCTGTAACTCTGCATCCAATGTTATTTTCAGATTTATCCCCTTGATCATGGCCGTATCATACGTCCCATCCTGAAAGCTTCCCTTTTCCCTGTTAAATACATCAACAAGAATCCTTTTAACACCCTTCCTGCCTCTTAATGCCTGTTCATACGTTTTTTCCAGCCCGCTAATTCCCACATAGTCACCAGACTTATAATAACGATCCTTCTCAAGCAACTGCCGATTGGCCTCACCAACATACCCCATTGTATGAGCAGCAACAGGTAATGGATATTTTCTCAACGTCCTTGGTTGCACATAAAATCCGGGAAATTTAAAAAGTTTCTCTTCAAGATAAGCTGTTGTTTCTTTTGATATCTGTTTTTGGAAAACAGACGCTTTCCGAACGGAATAGTGTTTTACTTTTTCTATTCGCCCAATAAATGTTTCTTTATCAATTCCTATTAATTCACAAAGCTCAAGTGTGTCAATATCTTGCATCCGGTTAGGAATGACCATCAGGTCGTATACGGCTTCATTATAAACCATCAGTTTGTCATTGCGATCAAAGATCAATCCACGGGCAGGAAACTGGTAGATTAACCGTATAACATTATTTTGAGCTGAAAGGATGTATGTTTTATCAATGATTTGAATAAAAAAAAGTTTAATAACAAATACTAACCCAACCAAAAGGAAAACCCCCATAAGGATATATTTTCTGTTTGAATAAGGGTTTTTCATGGTAGAAGTATGTGGCGGTTTAATTATTCATTTACCCAACTTTTAACATCTTCAACTTTCAATGTCGGAATATCCAGTTTCATCTTTTTCCTTAAACCACTAAGGTCATTAATAAGTTTATTTGGATTGGCTTTCCTGAGTGCGCTTACTGTTGGGTATCCTGCTTTTCGGATAACAGGAATCCATTCATCAGGAACACCAAGGGCTCTAAAATCATCATCCGTTTCTACACTTTTTCTTTTTGGGGGCCGCATTTGTGGGAAGAAAAGAACATCTTGAATGGAGGGCGCATTTGTCATGATCATCGCCAGTCTGTCCATACCAATGCCGAGTCCGGCTGTTGGAGGCATTCCATATTCAAGAGCACGCAGAAAATCTTCGTCAAGAACCATGGATTCCTGATCTCCTCTTTTTCCCAGCTCCAGTTGTGACTCAAAGCGTTGACGTTGATCGATGGGGTCATTAAGTTCTGAAAAAGCGTTACATAGTTCTTTCCCGTTACAAATAGCTTCAAATCGTTCCACTAATCCGGGCTTGGATCGGTGTTTTTTTGCCAGGGGAGACATTTCAACAGGATAATCAGTAATAAAAACAGGTTGAATCAGATTAGGTTCACATGCCTCGCCAAAGATCTCATCAATAAGCTTTCCTTTACCCATAGATTCATCAATATCAATCCCAATTTTTTCAGCAACCTCAACCAATTCTGTTTCATTCATAGTAGAAATATCAAAACTGGTCTTTTCCTGAATGATCTCAAACATGGTATATCGCTTCCAGGGTCTTTTGAAATCAATCAAATGATCGCCTGCCTGAACTTTGGTTGTGCCATGTAAATCCAGTGCAATTTTCTCAACCATCTCTTCAACAAGATCCATCATCCACTCATAATCTTTGTACGCCACATACAGTTCCATTTGTGTGAATTCAGGGTTATGGTATCGATCCATTCCCTCATTTCGGAAATCCTTTGAAAACTCATAAACTCCTTCATATCCACCTATGATTAGTCTTTTCAGATATAATTCGTTTGCTATTCGCAAATACAAGGTCATATCCAATGTATTGTGGTAGGTTTTAAACGGGCGGGCTGCCGCTCCTCCATATAACGGCTGAAGGACAGGCGTTTCAACCTCAAGGTAATCTTTTGAGTTAAGAAATGACCGCATTGAATCAAATACCCTTGTTCTTTTTGTAAAAACATCTCTGACATCCGGATTAACGATCAAGTCGACATACCTCTGACGATAACGATGTTCAGGATCGGTAAACGCGTCGTAGACCTGTTCATCCTTTTCCTTAACAACTGGTAAAACCCTTAATGATTTACTTAACACGGTAAAAGATTTTACATGGATGGTAATCTCTCCCATCTTCGTAATAAAAACGTAGCCGGTTAACCCTATGATATCACCAATATCCAACAACTTTTTAAAAACTGTATTATACAAGGTTTTATCTTCACCCGGACAAATATCATCGCGTTTCAAATATAGCTGTATTCGGCCAGTGGTGTCCTGAATCTCTGCAAAGGAGGCTGCGCCCATAATTCGTCGATTCATGATGCGTCCTGCTATTTGAACGTCCTGGAATTTTGATTGATCGTGTTGAAATTTTTCAACAATATCTTTTGCCGTAACATTAACCTCAAATGTCTCAGCAGGGTAAGGGTCAATACCCAGTTTAAATAACTCCTCCAAAGAATTTCTCCGGATTATTTCCTGTTCTCTAAGTTCTTCTGCCATGGGTTTTGTAATTTTTGCAAAGATAGGAAATAGCTTCAAGCCTCAAGCTTTTTTTCTATAGGTTTCAAGTGACTCGCAGGTGTGTGCTGTCGGGTGTAACACCTGGCAGGCAATAGGTGTGTGCTGGCAGGTGTAACAGTTGTGCTGGCAGGTGTTACACCTGCCAGGCAATAGTTATTCTTTTCATACCTTTGCAGGCACTGTCAGGTGTAACACCTGACAGGCACAGAAGTGGGCACTGACAGGCACAGAGTGGGCAGGTATGGGCAGGTGCTGGCAGGTATGGGCAGGTGCTGTCAGGTGTTACACCTGACAGGCAATATAGTTAAACGATGAGAAAAACACCCAAATCAACATTGCGAAAACCCGACTGGCTGAAAATCCGGCTACCGGAAGGGAAGAATTATGTCAAAATCAAAGATATTGTTCATCATCATAAACTACATACTATCTGCGAAAGTGGCCGTT
>CBDUSM010000108.1:0-5339 GCA_965369825.1 uncultured Bacteroidales bacterium | reverse complement strand
TTCTTCTTGCTCTTCCTGAAGCTTTTCTAACGAGTCCTTGACCATCCAGGGGAACTCTTTTTCAATGGCCGATCTGATTTCTGTTTTTTCTTCTTTAAAATCGCGAAATATTTTTTCTTTCGCCTGGCGTGTATCGTACTTAATTACCGGAACATCTACCGTCCCCGAAACGGAAAGAAAAATCCTCATCCCTTCATGCCCCTCCTCTTCAATAAAATAATGCAGCTCGTCATGGTGTTGATTCTTTACTTTTTTCGACAGGACTTCCGACAAGAGAAGGTTAAAATGATAGTCAATCATGTTATCGAATGTATGTGTGCCAAAAGCATTGAGATTTAATGAACTGGACATGATCTCCATTTCCGGAATAATAATCTTTTTATCACGGATCTCAATGTTGTTCTGAAGCCTGGAAAATTGAATATTTGATAAATCATCTAATCTTAAAAAAGAAGACAATCGTTTCAGGGGAGAATAATTAATCAACTCTCCTGATTCAATTGTAATATTTGCTCTGGCCCTGATAGAGCTTAGGTCGGTTGATAAATTGTTATTAAAATCGGAGGAATAATCAATATGTGCGTTTACTTTTCCATTTATGTTTTTATCAACAAGGCTCGTCTGTCCAAAATTTTCAAACTGATAAAAAAGCGTTCGGATATTAACGTTTTTTAAGTCACTGCTGCACGACAGCAGGAATTTATTATTCTGTTCTTTTATTGTAGCCGCTCCAACCACTTCACCTTCCATCGCACGAAAGGATAAATTATCAATGTGCAGTATTTTATCTTTTAACGTTATATTTCCGGTTATTTCGGAAGCGTTAAACTTCTTAAAAATGAATTTTTTTATCTTCAGGGTGAGGTCGAAAGCAATCTGATCGGGGAAATGCAACCTGTAAATACTATCTTTTCCGTCGGTTTGATATAAGAGAAGTGAATTTAAATTCAGGGTATTGGAGGTAAAGTCAGCATCTACGAATAATTTTTGGCCCGGAAGCATTATGAAAGCCAGCATATTTCTGAAATAACCATTGATTTGAAAGTCACTATCTGAAATATCACCTGTTAATGTATTCACCAGCAAATCGTTGTTACTGAAATTGAATGAACCGTTTATATTTTGAAATATATGCGGACTCTGCTTTAATCGCAGGCCGGCATTTATTAATTTAATCGTTCCCGATGTACGGCTGTTGACAAAATCTTGCGGATTTAATTGGTTAATATTGCCTACTTTTCCATTAAAAATAAAATCCAAATCAAGCTTCCCGTTCATAGATGCTATTGTATCAATAGTTAGAAAACGGTGTAAATAGTTTAAACCCAGTTCAGCCCGGACATCAAGTTCTATCAAAGGACTCACAAAGCCGGTTATGGCCCCACTGCCCTGGATTTCCCCATCCAATAGTGTTGCCGAAAAATTGTTAATAGTTAATTTATTAATGATTTTTTTTTCAGAAGCTTTATTTATAAAAGAGCCGGATAAATTAACATTCTCAATTGCAATAGCAGGGTTTTTTCGGGCGAGTGTTCCGTTTTCAAGGTTAAAGTTAATTGTTACAGTTGGCTGCTCCCCCCCGCCTATCAATCCGTGTATAGTAGTTTTAACGTTGATTATTCCTTGCCCTTCGTAGTCATTCACATGTTTTTTGTATTTATAGGGCAGAACAGAAAGATAATAACTCAATGCTGATTTTTTACCTGTAATATTCAAATGGATCTCTTTCAGTTTATCGCTTTTTTCCTGCAGGTTGCCGGAAATAGTAAAAGCCAGCTTATCTGTTTTAACCTCTCCATTTTTTATTGTGTAACTTTTTTTCACACGGTCAACACCGAACGTTAATTTTATAGTAAGTGCTGTGTTTTTCAGGTATTCAACCGCTCCCGTTTTAATCACGTGTATATAGTTATCCCCTTTTAAAAGGAGTGTAAAGGCTTCATCAGAAAACTGGCCGGAAAGCTGATTGTTTTCTGAGAGAAATGAATAGAACTCCCCCGTCAGTTGGTTACGGTAAGAAACAGTAACATTTTTTAGAATCACTTTTTCAAGATCAAGATTAAAAGAGGAGTTATTATTGATCCCTTCATCTGTTTTCCAGATATGAAAGTTGTCAACACCATCATTGTTGATCCATAAATTAAGATCTGCATCTTTAATCAGTACTTTATTTAGATAGTATTTTTGATTAATGATATCCAGTATATTAAATGATATTGAAACCGTTTTTGCTTGTAATAATTGATCGCCCTTCTCTTTCGATTCAGGGTTTTCAATATCAACCTGATAAAAAATGATGGAAATATGAGGGAAGTCATGTATGAATGAAATTTGTACTTCATCAACGTGGACTTCGGCTGTCAGATATTTATTGATTTCCCCGACAATGGTTTCTTTCAGATCATTTCGATAATAGAAAAACAGAACAGTTCCCACAATTGCTATAGCAAGGGAAAAACAAAGAAATATTTTTAAGAAACGAGCAATAAACCGGATCATAACATTTTCTGGAAAAAAGTCCCAAATTCAACTTTCAAAATTAAAACGAATAATTATCTAAAATGTTATTTGTACACTGTGGTTGGCATTTTATCTCATGAAAGTACCTGACGATAAAATAGATCATTTTTTAAAGAGATAATGTATTAATTTTGTGGGCGATTATTAGCTAATTTAAAAAAACAAACAAATGAAAAACAAACCGGTATCAGTTATTGTTGTATTACTTCTTGTAAGTTTTACTTTTGCAATCACAAATTGTTCAAATCACAAATTGATGAAAGCACCAACCATCCCTATGAGGGATTTCTTTAAGAAGCCTGAAAAATCATCCTATCAGATTTCACCCAATGGCATGTTTTATTCTTATTTAGCCCCTTATGAAAGGAGGATGAATGTTTTTGTTCAGGAAATAGGAAAAGATGACCCGGTCAGGCTTACGCATGAAACCGACAGGGATATAGCCGGTTATTTCTGGGCTAACAACAACCGGATCCTTTATTTGAAAGACGATGGCGGGGATGAAAATTATAAATTATATGGAGTTGATGTTGACGGCGGGAATTTACGATGCCTGACCGATTTTGAAGATGTCAGAACCCAGATCATTGATGATCTTGAAGAAATACCTGATGAGGTTATTATTGGGTTAAATAAGAGAGATAAGCGGGTATTTGATCCTTATCGATTAAACATCAGTAGTGGTGAAATGACTATGATAGCTGAGAATCCGGGCAATATAATGGGTTGGATGACCGATCATGATGGCAAATTGCGGGTAGCGATCGCTTCTGATGGCGTAAACCAGAACCTGATGTATCGTGATACGGAAAAAGATGATTTCAGGATTGTGCTAACCACTAATTTTAAAGAGTCAGCCAGTCCCCTGTTCTTCACTTTTGATAACAAAAACATTTATGCTGTATCAAACCTCGGAAGGGATAAAACGGCTCTTGTTGAATTTGATATTGCAAATGGTAAAGAGATCCGGACATTGTATGAAAATCCGGAATATGATGTAAGCCGGGCCAGTTTCAGTAAAAAAAGAAAGGTCCTTCAGGCTGCTTATTTTACCTCCTGGAAGTCGCAAAGGCACTATTTTGATGAAGAATTTAAAACATTAATTGAAAAACTTGATAAAGAGCTTGGAGAAGGGAAATACGATATTGGCATTTATGACTCCAACAAAGAAGAAGATAAGTACATCGTTGGGACCACCAGCGACAGATCAAGGGTTACATATTACCTGTTCGACACAAAGACCGGAAAATTAACCCTTATTCATAAAGTATGTCCCTGGTTGAATGAGGAAGAGATGGCGGAAGTATATCCTTTTCAGTTTCAGTCTCGTGATGGCTTGACTGTTCATGGTTATATTACTTTGCCAAAAGGTTATACCATGGAAAATGCCCAAGGCCTTCCTGTTGTAGTAAACCCTCATGGCGGTCCCAGTGCCAGAGATGTTTGGGGCTTTAACCCGGAGATTCAGTTTTTGGCAAACAGGGGTTATGCTATCCTGCAAATTAATTTCAGGGGATCAACCGGATATGGGAGAAAATTTCTTGAAGCAGGATATAAACGATGGGGGAAAGAGATGCAAAATGACCTCACCGATGGTGTTAATTGGCTGATCAAAGAAGGCATTGCTGATAGAGGCCGTGTGGCTATTTATGGCGCCAGTTTCGGAGGCTATGCCACCCTGGCAGGATTAGCGTTTACTCCCGATCTTTATTGCTGTGGTGTTGACTATGTTGGCGTTTCAAATATTTTCACCATTCTCGAAAATATCCCCCCTTATTGGGAGCCAATGCGAGAGATGTTATACGAAATGATAGGCGATCCTGTAAAAGACAGTATACTTCTCAGAGAGATTTCACCGGTATTCCATGCAAATAATATCATCGCTCCGTTATTTATTGCCCAGGGAGCCAATGACCCCAGGGTTAATAAAGTTGAGTCGGACCAGATGGTTGAAGCGTTGAAAAAAAGAGGCGTAGAGGTAGAGTATATGGTGAAAGATAATGAAGGCCATGGCTTCAGGAATGAAGAAAACCAATTTGACTTTTATGAGGCTATGGAGCTGTTTTTGGATGAACATATGAAATGATAAAACAATGAAACCCTCTCATATTGAACATATTGGTATCGCCGTAAAGAGCCTGGAAGAGAGCATACCTTTTTTTGAAAATATTTTGGAGCTTAAATGCTATGCCATAGAAAAGGTTGAAGACCAGAAAATCAGGACAGCCTTTTTTATGGTTGGGCAAACAAAGATTGAATTGCTGGAATCAACTGACCCGGAAGGGCCAATTGGTAAATTTATTGAGAAAAAAGGCGAAGGATTACACCATATTGCTTTTGCCGTAAAGAAGATTAATGAAAGCCTTAATGAGATGGAACAGAAAGGGGTACAATTGATTGATAAATTTTCACGAAAAGGGGCTGAAGGATTAGATATCGGATTTTTGCACCCTAAGTCAACCCATGGTGTGTTAATAGAGCTGTGCGAGAAGAAAGCTACCTGAAGATTTTTTTTATCTTTGCCTGCAGAAACCATTTAATTCTTACATTTTATGCTTATCATTGGTATTGCCGGGGGTTCAGGATCGGGGAAATCGACGGTGGTCAGGAAGATTATCGAGTTATTACCGAAAAACTCAGTAACGGTTATCCCGCAGGATGCCTATTATAAAGACCAGGGGCATCTGACTTCTGAAAAACGAACATTGATCAATTTTGACCACCCCTCTTCTATTGAATTCAGTTTGCTCATCAAGCAACTTGATCAACTCAAAAATGGCCATTCGATTGATATGCCAATCTATTCATATCTTACGTGT
>CBDUSM010000107.1:0-5413 GCA_965369825.1 uncultured Bacteroidales bacterium | reverse complement strand
CAGGTCAACAAAAACACCATAGGATGTAATGTTCTTAACAGTACCTTCAAGTATCTGACCTTTTTCAAGTTTAGCAATTATCTCAGCTCTTTGAGTTTCCAATTCATCCTCAATCAATGCTTTGTGTGAAACAACAACATTTTTGTACTCATGATTTATCTTAACAACCTTAAATTCCATTGTTTTATCAACAAAAACATCATAATCCCTGATAGGTTTAACATCGATCTGCGAACCGGGTAAAAATGCTTCAATGCCATAAACATCAACAATCAAACCTCCCTTGGTACGGCACTTGACATACCCATTGATAACCAATTCTTTATCATACGCATCATTGATACGCTCCCATGATCTTAAAATCCGGGCTTTCTTATGTGATAAGATTAATTGTCCATTTGGGTCTTCCTGGGTCTCAACATATACTTCTACAGTATCACCCACTTTAAGGTCAGGATTATATCTTAATTCGTTTAATGGAAGAACGCCATCTGATTTAAAACCAATATTCACCACAACTTCGCGATTATTCATGGCAACAACAGTTCCGTCAACAACCTCGTGTTCAGCTATCTGACTTAATGTTTTATCATAAACCTCTTCAAGTTTTAATCTTTCTTTTTTCGTATAAGTGTCCTGGTCTTCCCCTAATGCATCCCAGTCGAATTCAGGTTTTTCTTTCTCTTCTTTCACTTCTTCCTCTTCCCAATCCTCAATGAAATCTGTTTTTTCCTTTTCAACGGTTGGCGTTTCATTTTTCTCATGATCTGTTTCTTTCACAGCTTCTACTTCTTTCTCAGCTTTTTCTTCGGACTTCTCAGTTTCCACAACTAATCCATCAGCAGGAGCCTTTGTTATATCAACATCAGCCTTTTCGTCCTTTTTCTCTTCGTCCTTGGATTCTATTGAAGCTTTCGGCTCTACGACTGCTTCCTCTTTAGCAATTTCGGTTACTTCCTCAACACTTTCTTCAACAACCACCGGCTCTTCTTTTTTCTCCTCTACCAGTGTTGTATCAATCTTCTCAGGTTTTTCTTCCGCTTCTATCTTTTCAACTTCTCCTACCTTTTCTACTTCTTCTTTCTTCTCTTCCACTACTTCCGGTATCTCAACCTTCACTTCACCCTTTGTATTATCAGGTGTTTCTTCTTCTGTTTTTTTATCAACGATAACTTCATCTTGCCCTTTTTCAGCTCCCTCATCAACTTTTGTTATCTTTTCGTTGATGTTCTTTTCGTTTTCTGTCATTTAAAATTTCTTTGTGTTCCGGCATTCCGAAACGGGTTAATACTAGGTTAATTATCAAATTTTCAGGAAATAAACCATCCTAAACTGTCACAAAATTCATCCTTTTGAATTTCGGGCTGCAAAATTATTATTATTTTTTTAAAAACAGAGTATTATCTGCAATTTTCTCTCTTTCAAAAGCGATTTATTTTTTATATCCCTTTTGTTTGGCCATATTTTCAAGACGCTTCTGAAAACCAGACTTCTTCTTTGGCTTTTTCTTGTTCGCCTGTATTTTCAACCTGATCTTATCTTCATCAATAACTTTTCTGAATACATACATTTGACCAAAAGTAATCAGGTTAGCCAGCAGATAATAGTAACTCAAGGCAGAAGCATAACTATTAAAGAAACCAAGGAACATGATTGGCATCATATACATCATGGTTTTCATACCCTGAACCTGTTGTTGTCCTGCCATCATTTGATTGTTGAGCCTGGTATAAATGAGTGTGGACACTGTCATCAGTATTGTAAACAGACTTACATGGTCTCCATAAAAAGTAATTTTCCAGGTAATATCCATAATAGAGTCGTATTTTGACAAGTCAGTTGCCCACTGAAACGACTCTTGCCGAAGCTCAATAGATGCCGGAAAAAACCGAAACAAGGCAATCAAAATCGGAAATTGAAGCAACATGGGCACACAACCGGCCATCGGATTAACCCCGGCCTGTTTGTAGAGAGCCATAGTAGCCTTTTGCTTCTTCATGGCATCTTCTTTCTTTGGAAATTTTGCAGTGATATCATCTATTTCCGGCTTCAAAACACGCATTTTCGCCTGTGACATATACGTTTTATAAGCAATCGGAAACAAAACGAGCTTTAAAAGAATTGTTAATACCAGTATAATAATACCATAATTCCATCCAAAGCCACTAAGAAAATCAAAAACAGGAATAACCGCAAATCTGTTGACCCATGCCAAAATAAAAAAGCTCCACCCTAAAGGAATTTGTCGCTCCAGGTCAAGGTCATACTTAGTTAGGGTTTTAAATTTCAGAGGGCCAAAATAAAAGTTAAGAGGAATTGATTCGGTGGTTGTGAAGTTATATGGAATGCCTAACCTTGATTCCATTGATTTCAAATACCTGCCTGTTCCTTCTTTCTCAGGGTTGGTAAACGTTTTTATCTCAACATTGGTAAAAAACTCCTTTGCAATCAATGCCGAACTAAAAAATCGTTGCTTAAAAGAAATCCATTTAACCCTTGTCTTCAACGATTCCTCATCATCTTTCGTTTCTGAAAGATAATCAACATCATCATTAACATATTTGTAATAAACCGTCGAACCATTAAATCTGTCAACGCCTTTCTCCATCCTGTTCATTTCTGCATTCCATATAAAATCAAGGAATCTTGTATTTGAGGCAATTACCTCATCCATTCCAATTAGATTAACGGTCAGGTCAATCATGTAATTATCACCAGTTACAGTGTACAGGTATTCAATATACTGATCCGGATTTACAAGTGAATCAATCAGGCTGGTATAGATCCGCATACCAAATTGAAGCCTGTTTGACCCTTGAACGGTTAAATGTTCCTTACCCTGGTGGCTTAATTGATACCAGAAAGGTTCAAAATAAAGTTGATCGGTATTGATACTCCGGTTATTGGAAAAGAAAGAAAACCCAAACTCAACCGACTCCGGGTCAAAGAGTATCAGCGGGAGCGTATCATAGGTTTGGTATTCCTTAAGTTCAACAGAAATAATTTTACCTCCCAATGAGGATATTTCCAATTTCACCAGATCACTCTCGATGAAATAGCTTTTTTGCTCACCATGAGCGCTATTAGCAAAAACGCCAAATTTATCTCTGTCGACCGCTTTGGTTTTTTCTACTGAGGGGGGTGCCAATTGAATATCACTTGTACCCTGTAACCCTTTTCTTTTTTCTTCTTCAGCTTTTATCGTAGCTTCAGCTATCCTGATTGAGTCTTGCCTGTACATTTGAACAAGGGAAATAGAATCCTGTTCCCATTTCCTCTGTGCTAGTTCTTCTTTCGATGGCTTCGTAAAATAACTATAGGCCATCATCAAGCCAAATACAAGTACCAATCCAATGATCGTATTTCGATTCATCACTTACAGATTATATTAAATTCATAAAAAGTGGGGCAAAGATAATAGAAATGTCTCTATTTAGGTACTATTATTTCAACTGACCTGAATTAACCATTACTTTTTAACTTCCTATGGGTCTTAGCAGCAGTAACAAATCCAACAAATAGCGGGTGAGGTTTATCAACAGTGCTTTTATATTCAGGGTGAAATTGAATTCCAATAAACCAGGGATGGTTCTTAATCTCCATTATTTCTACAAGGTCATCTTTGGTATTCACACCGGAGGCTATCATGCCAGCAGACTCAAACTCTTTTAAATATTTATTATTAAACTCATATCTATGTCGATGGCGTTCCCGAATATTAATTTCATGATAAATATCAAATATTACTGTTCCCTTTTTTATTGTACAAGGGTATGATCCAAGCCTCATCGTACCACCCATACCGGAAATTTTTTTCTGGTTCTCCATTAAATCAATCACAGGGTACAATGTTTGTGGATTCATCTCTGTAGAATGGGCATCTTTGAGCTTCATAACATTTCGTGCAAATTCAATTACCGCGCATTGCATGCCAAGGCAGATTCCAAGAAAAGGGATTCTATTTTCTCTAGCACACCTGCTGGCTTCTATCTTACCTTCAACACCACGTACGCCAAAGCCCGGAGCTACCAAAATGCCATCAAGACCCGAAAGTTTTTCTTTTGCATTATTCTTATTTAGGCTTTCTGAATGAATTCTGACAATATTAACCTTGCAGTCATTTACAGCCCCGGCATGAGAAAAAGATTCAACAATAGATTTATATGCGTCTTTTAATTCAATATATTTCCCAACAAGTCCGATATTGACTTCACTAAGAGGTTGATTCAATTTACTTAGAAATTCCTTCCATCTTCTCAGGTCTGGCTTGGGCTCTAATGGCATATGCATTTTAGTAAGGACCTCCTCGTCAAGTTTCTCGGCATACATTAATAAAGGGACCTCATAGATTGATTCAGCATCAATTGACTCAATAACAGATGTTGGTTCGACATTACAGAATCGGGCTATCTTCTCCCTAATCCCCTGTGTAAGGTGGTATTCTGTCCGACAAACAATAATATCAGGTTGAACACCTGACTCCAGAAGAGTTTTAACTGAATGTTGTGTAGGCTTTGTTTTAAGCTCCCCGGCAGCAGCAAGATATGGTACCAGTGTAAGGTGAATAACAAGGCAATTGCTACCCATCTCCCAGCGCATCTGCCTCACTGCTTCAATGTATGGCAATGATTCGATGTCCCCAACAGTACCCCCTATCTCAGTAATCACAAAATCGAAATCTTCCTTTTGAGAAAGTAATTTGATACAGTATTTGATCTCATCAGTAATATGTGGAATTACCTGAACTGTTCGGCCTAAGTAGTCGCCACGGCGTTCTTTTTCAATGACTGTCTGGTATATTCTACCCGTTGTAACATTATTTGCCTGCGAAGTTGGTATATTTAAAAATCTCTCGTAGTGTCCAAGATCAAGGTCTGTTTCAGCACCATCTTCAGTAACATAACATTCGCCATGCTCATATGGATTAAGTGTTCCAGGATCAACATTGATATAAGGATCGAGTTTTTGGATGGTAACGGAAAATCCGCGTTGTTGTAATAGTTTTGCAACAGAGGCAGAAATAATTCCTTTTCCCAAAGATGAGCTCACACCTCCGGTTACGAAAATATACTTAGTGTTCTTCATGGTAGCTCGTGTTTTCCAGGCTAATAATATTTATATCGTTTGACTTTAGCAATATGTTTTGCCAATCGCATCACCTGGATGGTATAACCAAATTCGTTATCATACCAAATATAAATAACTATATTTCGACCATCTTCTGAAATTTTAGTAGAAGGGCTATCAAAAATACCTGCAACAGGGTCACCAATAAAATCAGATGAGACAGATTCAGGTGAGGTAGAAAAGCGGATCTGCTCTACCAGATCACCATGTAAAGCTGCATCCTTCATCACCTGGTTTAATTCTTCCAGGGTAGTTTTCGATTTAATCGATAACGAAAGAATGGCCA
>CBDUSM010000106.1:0-5513 GCA_965369825.1 uncultured Bacteroidales bacterium | reverse complement strand
GAAGCTTTTGCAAAAGTTATCGCCACAACAGATACTGTTGATGAAACTTTTACAGATTCCATATGTTGCCCTTGAACAAAGAATCAAACAGGAAATTGAAGAAAATCCGGCACTTGATGACCTTGGCTCGTCAGAAGAGAGTGACGAAGATAATGCTTCAGACAGCGAAAATGAATCCGTTGGTGATCAGGAAGAGGAGAATAATGATGAATATGATAAGGAGAGTGAAGAGTTTAGTCTGTCGGATTATATGGATGATGATGACATACCTTCCTACCGGCTTAAATCACAAAATACGAGCAGCGATGATTTGAGAAAAGAAATACCTTTTGTTTCTACCACCTCTTTCCGGGATTTTCTTCATTCCCAGTTAGGCCTTAGGACTGTTACAGAGAAACAGCGTATCATAGGAGATAATATTATAGGTAATCTGGATGATTCGGGATATTTACAGCGTAACCTGGAAGCAATGGTTGACGACCTGGCATTTTCTCAAAATATTGAGGTTACAAAAGATGAGATCCTGGAAGTATTAAAAATGATTCAGGATTTTGACCCGTCTGGAGTTGCCGCCAGAAATCTTCAGGAATGCCTTCTGATTCAATTAGGGCGAAAAAAAAGGAGAAATGGCTCTGAATCCATTGATCTTGCTACGCTTATTCTCGACAGATATTTTATTGAATTTACAAAGAAACATTATGAGAAGATCATAAAAAAAGCGAAGATAACAGAAAGCCAACTCAAAGAGGTTATTGAAGAGATATTAAAATTGAACCCCAAGCCCGGCAATTCATTGGGAGAAACTGCCCGGACAAATTTCTATATCATTCCTGATTTTATCATTAGGAATAAAGATGGTGATCTGGAATTATCGCTTAATTCAAGAAACGTTCCTGAACTGCGGCTCAGTAGAACATATATTGAGATGTTGGAGTTCTATGCTAAAAACAAGAAAAAAAGGAATAGCACTGCCAGGGATGCTTTCGTTTTTATAAAACAAAAAATTGATGCTGCCAAATGGTTCATTGATGCGATTAAACAACGGCAGAACACACTTTTTTTAACCATGGATGCCATTATGCAGTATCAGAAGGATTATTTCATGACTGGTGACGAAACCATGATGAAACCAATGATTTTGAAAGACATTGCCGAGATCGTTAACCTTGATATTTCAACAATATCCAGGGTAGCTAATAGTAAATATGTTCAAACACCTTTTGGGACCTTTTTATTGAAAAGCTTTTTTTCAGAATCAATGCAAACTGATTCGGGAGAAGAGGTTTCAACACGTGAGATTAAGAAAATACTGACCGATGCTATTGAGTCTGAAAGCAAAATCAAACCCCATACCGACGAGCAATTGACCAAGGTACTTAATGAAAAAGGGTATAACATTGCACGACGCACCGTTGCTAAGTATCGTGAACAGTTAAATATCCCTGTGGCAAGATTAAGGAAAGAATTGTAAAACTATTTGTTTTTCTTTTGCCATGATTTTAAAGGGCGTATGGTAGCTCCAACGGATATCGGAAACATCTCCGGTCCCGTTCCTTTAACAAAAATATTTGATAGAGAATAATAACCATAAAGATGTAACCATTTCCAACCACCTCTGAGAATGAGGCCATACCGGTATGAATCAACATTCTTGATCTTAAACAACTTAAACTTTAGCTTGTCATTGGTTTCATAAAGGTAGTCATCGCCCGAATATTTTATCGTGCTTTGCAACAGGAAACCTACTTTAAAACCGGCGGCAAACCTTACACCACTTTTACTGTTAAACCAGAATTCAAGGGGAATATCAACATAGGTTAATGAAAACCTGTTTGTATTGTAATTAATATCAGGATGAACTTCATTGAGTATCGGAAACTGGGTATTGTTGTTTGTATCAACAACAAACAATCCGTTGTGATGCAAATTATGCGTACTGATAGCCAGGCCGGGAGAGAAAAACAAGTTCTTATTACCTAACTGAAAGTCATAAAGTACAAATAAACTGAGGCCGGGATTAACAGCCCCCTGCTTAATTCCATCAGGCAGGTCTAACCAAATATTGGTATAAATATCAATTCCCGTTGTTAGTTTTTTGGCTGTTGCATCATTTATGATCTGAGTATAACCCGTTCCTCCGATAAAGATGATGATAATTAATAAAAATAATAGTTTTTTCATTTGTTGTAATAAGGTTGAGCTTGAGGCGGCAAATATAAGAACTTATATTATTTGTTCATTGGTTTTTATACCTCAATAGTATCTTTAACCAGTTTTCATTGAATTTATTTTACGACTGGGCGGAAACTTTTTCAGGTGAATTTTGTTAATTTGTTGTGTATTCTATCTCAGATTGGTTACACTTTCAATTATCCGTCATACCTTTGAAGGCTCAAAATTTATATTATGAAGAGATTTATCATTATCATTGTTGCTGTTTTTTCGTTGATTTCTTTTGTAAATGCACAATCAACTAACAGGGAGTATGACCTGTTGATGAAGACCGGAAATATTCCTGTTCAGGATAACCTGAATGAGCATATTAATTTTTTTCAGCCGACAGGCGATGAGATTGTGCAAGGATATCATTATAAACTAATCCAGTTTTATCAGATCCCTGACGCTGCATTGATGTCACACATTAAAAGCCTGGGCGTAATACTAATGGATTATTTACCACAGAAAGCATTTTATGCAGCCATTCCTGTTGAATTCGATAAAAATAGTTTACGCGATATCAATATTCGAAGTATTATTAATATCAGGCCTGAGTTTAAAATGGCACCTTCAATCCTTGAGGAAGAGTACCCTCAGTGGGCTGTTTTTGATGAATATTCGATAAAGGTTTTTCTTCATTATTTTGAAAATATTGAACAAGACTATGTTATCAATCACCTTGATGCTTTTATTATTGAAACAATACAGGTCGATAATTTTTCAAAGAATATTCTTTGCAGGGTGAAGATAAGTGACTTAGAATTGATTGCAGGTTTGCCTTTTGTGATTTTCATTGAACCGGTTTATCCTGAGCCTACGCCGGAAAATTATACCGGACGAACGCTGCATCGTTCAAATGTTATAGCAACTGATTTTGCTACCGGCCGTCATTATGATGGTAGTAGTGTGCATATTATGCTGCAGGATGATGGGACGATTGGCCCTCATATCGATTACCAGGGAAGAATTGGAGACCAATTTCTAACTAACAACTGGGGTGATCATGGTGACCATGTTGCAGGCATTATTATGGGTGCCGGTAATTTAGACCCTAAGGTGAAGGGAATGGCATTCGGATCAACACTTTTTGTTTACGGGGCTGCTCCAACATATCCGGGATTTGCTCAAATACCAACTCATTATGGCACATATGATATCAGAATAACATCTACCTCTTATAGCAATGGATGTAATGCTGGGTATACCTCTCTGGCAAGGACCATGGACATGCAAATAAATATGTATCCTTCCCTGATGCATGTTTTTTCAGCCGGTAATTCCGGTACCGATGACTGTGGTTATGGCGCCGGGCCCGGATGGGGGAACGTTACCGGTGGTCATAAAATCGCCAAAAATGTGATAGCAGTTGCTAACCTGAGTTATGTTGACCAGCTCGCCACCTCAAGCAGCCGTGGCCCGGCACATGATGGTCGTATAAAACCCGATATCAGCGCTAAAGGAACAGATGTTAATTCAACTACCAACCCCAATGACTATACTATTAAATCCGGAACCTCTATGTCGTGTCCGGGAGTTTCCGGAACCCTGGCACAATTATATCAGGCATATAAAGAACTTAACGTTGATAATGACCCAATGGCCGGTTTGATAAAAAGTGTTCTTCTTAATTCTGCCGACGACCTTGGTAATCAGGGGCCTGATTTTTTGTATGGCTGGGGAAGGATGAACGCATTGAGAGCTGTGAATATATTGGAGGTGTACAATTATGACTCGGCAAGTGTTGGCCAGGGACAGGTTATAACACATGAAGTAGAGGTTCCCGGAGATTTAAAGCAACTTAAGGTAATGATCTATTGGACAGATTATCAGGCTGCTGTTAATGCCGATAAAGCACTCGTCAATGATCTTGACCTAATCCTTACAGATCCTTCATCTAATGATTTCTACCCCTGGATACTCGATCACACACCTGATCCTGCATTACTTAATAATCCGGCAATCAGGGGGATAGATCATCTGAATAATATGGAGCAGGTTACAATTGATGACCCTGAACCAGGGTTGTATTCACTTACTGTTGAAGGATTTGAAGTTCCTTATGGCGCACAAACCTATTATGTAATTTATGACTTCCTTGAAAATGAATTGACCCTGACTTATCCCATAGGGGGTGAATCTTTCGTTCCGGGAGAAATTGAAACAATCCGCTGGGATGCTTTTGGAAATGATGATCCTTTTATGCTTGAATATAGCTTTGATGACGGGCAAACCTGGAATTTGATATCTGACAATATTGATGCCAATAATAGGTATTATAATTGGACCACGCCTAATTCTCAAACAGGAAAAGCCCACATCCGCGTTATCCGGGCATCACAATCATCGCTTAATGAGGTAGCTTTTTCAATCATGACAGTGCCTCAGAACCTGATGGTGGATTGGACATGCAACTCTTCGTTTCATATACATTGGGATGAAGTGTTTGGAGCTACAGGCTACGAGGTAAGCTTGTTGGGAGAAAAATACATGGACCCGGCTGGCACTACCAACCAAACATCTTTTATAATAGATGGGTTTAATGTCTTCACAGAAGATTGGTTCTCTGTTAAAGCATTAGGCCCTGATGGAGCTTCCAGCCGTCGTGCTGTTGCCGCTTTACGTAACCCCGGATTATTCAGCTGCTATCCACAAGATGCTAAAATGGAAAATATTTTACTCACCGATTGGGGATATTATTGCGAAAGCATGAATCTATATGATGTACCGGTTGAGGTGAAGATTAAAAATTTTGGTGAAGAAGAAATAGCTGATTTTTTAGTCAGTTATCAATTAAATGATGGTGATATTTTTTCAGAAACATTTTCTGGTAGTCTCGATCCTGATAGCAGTGTGGTTTATTCTTTTGAGGAATTGATAGATATCTCCGAATCCGGAACATATTTTATAAAAGCCTGGGTTTCACTTGATACCGATGATAATCCGGGGAATGATACAATTAATAGTTATTTTGAGGTGTTGCCGGGGAATATTCTCCCTGCTCCATTTATTCAGACATTTGACGCCTTTGAAATTTGTTCATCTTTTCCTACTTGTGAACTCGTTACGTGTGATTTAAGTGAGGGTTGGGTAAATGCCGAAAATCTTGTTTTTGATGATATTGACTGGAGAACCTTTCAGGGACCTACCACAACTTATGGAACCGGCCCTGTTGTTGATCATACAACCGGAACAACGGAAGGCAAATACCTCTATCTTGAACCATCTGTACTTTGTTTTTCCAGGGAAGCCTCATTAATTTCTCCTTGCATAGATCTTCAGGGAATGAATCAGCCGTA
>CBDUSM010000105.1:0-5536 GCA_965369825.1 uncultured Bacteroidales bacterium | reverse complement strand
TTAATTAATTACATTCCTATAATGATCATACCTCTCAATGATCTCATTGACAAAATTATATGGTTCTTCTCCACGGGCATAACCATAATAAACAACCGGATCATTGTAATATTTAGGATCAGATTTGTTTCGTAAATAGTAATCAACATTACCATTCCACTTTGTAGGATCTTTATCATATTTCTCTGCCAGTCTCATAGCATCAAAAACATGAGCAACTCCAACATTATATGAGGCCATAACAAATTTTATTCTTTCCTGATCATCTTCAACGAGGTCTTCAAACTGGTTATCAAGCCATTTTAAAAATTTAACACCGGCAATAATATTTTCGTCAGGCGACGAAAGACTATCAATGCCATATTTCTCGGCTGTACGCGGCATCAGCTGCATTAATCCAAAAGCCCCCACCCAGGACCTTACATCCGGATTAAATCCTGATTCCTGGTAGACCAATGATGCCAGTAACCTCCAGTCCCAGTTTAATTTAGTACTTTGTTCCTTTAAAACATCATCATACATAGATATCTTTCCTCCGGTAACTGAATGGTATTCACTTTGTGTGATTTTAACAGATCGGGGGTTCTTAAAATATTTGTTATAAATAAACCTTGATTCGGAAGACCGCTTAAATTCTACAATCCATAAATTAATTTCCTTTAGTAACAAATCCGATTCTTTTCCAACAGCCCAGGCGAGATGTTGCGGAAAGCTCACCGGTGTAGCAATGTCAATACCCGAATAATATTTCTGATTAACAAGGGCAACATTCTCATCACTGATCGTATAGTCAATTTCACCCATTGCTACCAGGCGTATCAATTGTTCAACAACTCTATGCGGATCTTCAATAATGTATATTGTATCACCAATCTCATCCTCCAGATTTTTTAGCCGCTCAATGAAAGAGGAGTTTTTTTGTACATGGATGGTCTTACCCGCCAGGTCAAGCTGGTTTCTGATCAAATGAGATTCTACCTCGTCCCAGGTTTTCATTTTACGCCAGTTAACAGGTTTACGCTGGATTAAAACCTGTTTCGTCTGGCCAATCGGGTTGGTAAATTTAATAACCTCACTCCTCTCTTTGGTGATAGTCAGGTCAGAAGCTATTAAATCGCATCCCCCGTTGTGTAAACAATTAAAGGCCTGTTCCAGGTCATTATTTACATTTATCTCGAGTTTTACGTCCAGGTAGTTGGCGAACGATTTCAATAACTCATATTGATAACCCATTGGCGTTCCGCGATATACAAAATAACTTGTGGAATTAAAATCGGTAGTGGCTATTAGTTTACCTCTTTCCCTGATCTCAGCCAGCAGGCTATGTTTTTCTCCTTCGAAGGCCTCTGCTTTTTGCTTTTCCTTTGAAGCAGGAGAGGAACAAGTTGTTAAAATAACAATAAACAATAAAAAAGCAGGCGGCAAAATGATTTTCCCTATGTGTCGGCTTCCCATAAATGCTCTGTTTGGTTTAACTCAAAAAAAAGATATCTGCCTAAAAACAGTAATGTGTCTATTATTTACTTAATACCTTAAACTCGGTCCGCCTGTTCATTTGGCGACCATCTTCCGAATCGTTTAACGCAATTGGCTGGGCTTCGCCATAACCAACATAAGTCATTCTACCTACAAAAATACCTTTATCGGTTAAATATTCAACAACGGCTTTTGCCCTTGCTTCAGATAATTGTTGATTATATAAGTCAGAACCAACATTGTCTGTATGTCCTGATATTTCGATTTTCATAGTTGGAATATCATTAAGCATTTTCGCAAGTCTGTTCAGCTCTGCAGCAGATTCGGGACGCAAAGTTGCTTTATCAAAATCAAAGAAAATATTCTTCAAAATAATCTTACTTCCCACTTCTACTTTATTCAGCATGATATCCATGTAAATTTCCTGTACAATTGTTGAAGGGGGAATGATCAAATTTTCAGAGTGAAACATGTATTCCTTGGCTTTGATGCCAAAACCATAATTCTTCCCTGATGGCAAAGAAACCATATATTCTCCGGTACGGGTATTTGATTCAAAGCTGGCCACAAGTCGCCCAAGTTCGTTGTCATAAATTTCAACAATCACCCCTCCCAGCGGACTTAATGTAACAGCGTCCATGATACGCCCTTTAACAATAGCAATTTGAGTTTCTTTTATCTCTACCTTCCCTTCTAAAACAACGTCATCGACGGGCTCCATTAAAAATGCCAGGTAATCATAATCATTCTGAAATACCAGGGGTTTTTCGGGACCCAGGATCGTAATCATGTAAATATCACGATGCCCGTAACCGTCCGGATCAAACGATGAATAATAAGCGTGCCTCCCATCCCGTGAAAAAGAAAAGAAAATATCATCATCCGGCGTATTTATCGGATAGCCCAAATTTTCCGGGAGAGACCACCTCCCCTCCTCAAATACTGATTTAAAAATATCATACCCTCCCATTGTATTATGGCCCTTTGAGCTGAAATAAAGTGTTTTGCCATCAACATTCATAAAAACACCTTGTTCGTCATATGGGGTATTGATAACGCCCCCCAGGTTAACTGCATCCTCATAATCCAGTTTCTCTCTGTTTCCTTTAATGCTTAACTCACTAAAGAAAATATCCTTCCCACCAAACCCTCCTGGCTTATCACTAACAAAATACAATCCTTTCATATCAGGGGAAAATGATGCCGAGCTTTCATGGAAATCGGTATTGATCTCTTTTGGAAGGCGTTTTGGCGACTGCCAATATCCATCTTCTTTAATACGACACTCAAAAATATCACCTCCGTTATCTTCTCCCTTGTATATCAGGGCGTGTTTACCATCTGGCGACACCCCAACAATTGCATCGTGTGAGTCAGAATTTAAAGGCCTCCCCGCATTTGCCGCTTTTGTCCATGTTTCGTCTATTTTCCTGGAAATATAAATATCCTCAAAATACATTAAATCAAACGGGTCTGTTTTTTCCCCTGTTGTATTGTCTCTGCTGGAGGTAAACATAAGTACGGTTTCATCCGCATTAATATATGGCCCATACTCCGGAAACTTAGTATTCACCTGTGGCCCAAGGTTATCAATAAACAACCTAACCGGATTTCGAATCATCTCTTTGGCTACTTTACATTCCGATATTTTCTTATCGATCTCATCGCCTAGCTGTGACAATTCATGGGGTGATAACGATCCTTTGTATTCATTGTACCTGCCAATTGCTTCATCCAGGTTTAAATTCAGATGATATCCCTGAGCCAGTAAATAGACTATGTCGGGGCGGATATTCGGGTCCAGCAGGAGAGCTTTCTCCAGATAAGGGACTGATTTAATTTTTTGAATGGTCTTCAGATAGCACTTTCCGATTTTGTAATTCAACAGTGCATTATTGGGGTTAAAATTGTTTGCTATCAGATAATATTCAATCGCTAAGGAATAAACCGGTATCTCATCATAAAAATATTTATCTCCCGCCTTAATTTCCTTAATGGCTTCTTTGAGGGCGTTTTTTTGTTCTGGTGGAAAATTTTCTTTTTCAAACAAAACATTTGTCTGTCCCACAATTTGCCAGGAAAAAGCAAACAAAAAAAGAATAATAACCGTAGTTTTAGATCGAATTCTCTTCATAGTTATTTTTTACAACTTTCTAAATACTCCTTAGCCTTTTCACTCCCCAGATCCGCTGCTTTTTGCCAATCAGCACATGCCCCAACTTTGTCCCTGAGCATTTCTTTCGAGATACCCCTGTTCAGGTAAGTACCGGCACTATTTGGAGCTTGCTCAATCACGGCATCATAATCAATCACAGCACCGGCATAATTTTTAAGTTTATACTTTGCATTTCCCCTGTTGTTTAAAGCAGGTAAATATTTATCGTTTATTTCAAGCGCTTTAGAAAAATCCTCAATAGAAGCTTCGTAATCTTCAAGGAAAAATCTTGCCATACCCCGGTTATTAAAGGCAATAAAATAGTTAGGGTTGACCTTTAAAGAGACTGTATAATCTGCAAGCGCCCCTTCGTAATCGCCAAGCTGCATTTTAATACCACCAAGATCGTTAAATGCAAAATAGAGAGCCGGGTTTAAAAGGGTGGCCTTGTAATAATCATTCAATGCCTTTTCGGGATGGTTAAGCTTCTGATAAGCGCTTCCACGATCATTATACGCATATGCAAAATCGTTATTAAGCATTATTGCACGGGTGTAATCATCAACAGCCAGTTCGTACTCTCCGCTTTCATAATAAATTCCTCCCCGGTAATAAAAAGCCTTAGGATTATTGGGTTCCAATGCAATTGCACTGTTATAATCTTCCCTTGCTTCTTCTTTTGCCCCGATGGCATATCTTGTCAGTCCGCGACCAAAATAGGCTCTGGCTGTGGGGTTGATTTCAATAGCTTTGTTAAAATCCTCAAGTGCACCCGGATAATCTTCCAATTTATACCTGATGAATCCACGATTATACAATGCTTTAGTAAAATCAGGTTTTAACTGAAGTGTTTTATTAAACGCCTGAATTGCTGAATCAAGATGGTCTCCTTCGTACCAATCAATTGCTTTATTATATAAAACCTCTGCCTGCTGATCGTCGATCTGAGTAGAATCCGGATTTCCGGCACCCGTAAAGGCTTGTTCCTGCGCAAAACCCTGAGGTGCTGAGTATGAAAAAAGAATAAAAATTAAAAACCCAAATACGTAAGGCATAAGGCGTAATACATACAAAGCATACCCGTTTTTTCTTTCAACAACCATATTCCTTTTGTCTTTCATTTATCTTTGTTCTTTGTTCTTTATTCTTTGTTCTGATAATAACACTCTGCTAAAATAATAATTTATTACATTTATACCCAATGAATCGCCAATTGAATGAATATAAATCCGGAAATTATCATTCCAACAACAAAATAAATTTGACCTGTCTTAAATTTCTTACTATCTTTGATACACTAATCAATTAAATCAATGTAATATGAAGAAAATTTTACCATTATTCGTTTTTATTTTTGTGTCCGGTTTTCTCTCAGCACAGACCGAGATCAGCTCATTTAACGCAACAGGGGCAGGATATTCAACAACCTTCCTTACCGACTACCAATGCCTGGGGGTAAACCCTGCTAATCTTGGCTGGACCCGTAATCAACACTCGATGAACCTCGGGTTTTTTGAGTTCGCCACTTCACTGTATTCAGAGCCTCTTACAAAAAGCGAAATCTATAATGATCTTATTGGTAACCCAATAACATTAGATATGGACGGAAAACTTCAGGCAGCAGACAAATTTACCGATACCAGAATTTTTGGTTCAGGAAATATTTTATGGGTTGGATTCTCCTACCAGGATGAGGAGATTGGGGGTTTTGCTTTCAGTATCAGGGAACGGGGCGTATGGAATTCTGTTTTGAATGACAACGCTGCCAATTTTCTTTATTTGGGTTACAATGACCCCTATTTCGATTCCATTGGGAACGTAAACGGCCAAACTGTTGGATATTCAACAAACCCGCAACAAGCTTCTGTTGTTTACAAAGGTACGGATCAGCATTTTCTTCTGTAC
>CBDUSM010000104.1:0-5595 GCA_965369825.1 uncultured Bacteroidales bacterium | reverse complement strand
GTGGTAGATAATTACAGAAAGCTACTTTCTGCCTGCTATCACTCCCTCAACAAAACAGGCAAGAAGAATGTACGTCAAGCGTACCAGCTGCTGATAAATGAATACCAGTGTAAAAAAATGGAATCTGGTGATTATTATATCTCTCATGCAGTTGAGGTTACTTTAGTTGTGGTTGAAGAAATAGGCCTCGCCTCCGATTCCATCGTCTGCACACTCTTACATAATATCCTTACAAATACAAATGTTAGTTTAACAGACATTGAAAAACAGTTTTCAAAGAATATTGCGGAAACCCTTAATGGATATACCAAGATATCCCGCCTCTCGACGCAACGGACATCGTTAAATGCAGAGAATTTTATCAAGCTGTTATTAACCATATCAGGGGATGTTCGTGTTATCCTGATCAGGCTTGCCGACAGGCTTGAGTACATGCGAAAAATGGATAGGCTTCCTGAAAAAATAAAACATCAAGTTGCAGTCGAAACTGCTCATTTATATGCTCCCATAGCCCACCGGCTGGGCCTTTACCATATTAAAACTGAGCTGGACGAATTGTCAATGAAATACGCTCAACCTAAAATATACAATGATATCAGGAATAAACTTATTGAGTCAAGTGATGCCAGAGAAGTATATATTACTGAATTTATTGACCCAATTGCTGCAGCACTGGATAATCATGGCTTTCAATGTGATATCAAAGGCCGGGTCAAATCTATTTCATCAATCTGGGAAAAAATGAAACTTCAGCATGTTGACCTCGATGAAGTTTATGATCTTTTTGCTATTCGAATCATAAATAAAAAAACAAAAAAAGACGAAAAAAATGATTGCTGGGAAATATACTCTATCGTTACCAATATTTTCCAACCTAACCCAAAAAGACTAAGAGATTGGATCACAACACCAAAGGCCAGTGGTTACGAATCCTTACATACAACAGTTATTGGGCCACATAGACAATGGGTAGAAGTGCAAATACGGTCGGCCAGAATGGATGAAGTTGCGGAAAAAGGAGGTGCATCACATTGGTTATACAAAGAACCAGCTTACCGAAAAGATAAAGATACCTGGGTCAATAAAATCAGAGAACAACTTGAAAACCCGCAAATCAACGGCTTAATTCCTGCTCAGCTCTCCAAAATGGAACTTTATTCAGAAAATATCTTTGTGTTTACTCCGGCAGGCGACCTGAAAAAACTTCCCTTGGGTGCTACAGTATTGGATTTTGCTTTTGAAGTCCATACCAATGTGGGATCACAATGTACAGGGGCAAGAGTAAATAATAAAATTGAACCAATCAGGTATATTTTAAAAAATGGTGATCAGGTTGAAATAATTACATCAAAAAATCAAAAACCAAAGGCTGACTGGATTAAAATTGCGAAAACCTCAAAAGCGAGAGCCAAAATAAAAAAGTTCATTAAGGAACTGCAATATGATAAAGCTGATGAGGGAAAAGAGATGCTGAAAAGAAAGCTAAGCCAGTTAAAGCTCTCTTTTAACAACAACACAATCAATCAATTACTAAATTACTTCAACATAACCATTCCAATCGATTTGTATCATAGAATAGCAACAGGAAAGATAGATGTCTCAGAAATTAAAGGATGTTTCTTTCATACTGTTGAGGAAGAGTCATTGAAAGATTCTAATCTCGTTCCGGAAGTTGAACCTGATAAACGGCCGCTAGTTAGCAGCCCAACTGAATTATTATTGATTGATGGCAAAGCCGACCTTCATGATTATAAATTTGCAAATTGCTGTATGCCTGTTTATGGGGATGATATTTTCGGATTTGTAACAGTCGATAAAGGAATCAAAATTCATAGAGTTAACTGTCCTAATGCCATTCAAATGCGATTACGCTATAGTTATAGGGTGATTGATGTTAAATGGGTAGCCGCAGGAGATGATAGTCCTGTTTTGGCCGGATTAAAAATTACAGGAACAAATGAACCCGGTATAGTAAATAGAATTTCCAGCTTGCTCACTGATAAATTAAAAATGAGTATCCATACGTTTTCATTTACCTCAAATAAGAATAAAATCGAAGGCGAAATAAAGACTTATATGAAAGATTCCAGGCAATTAGATTACCTTATCAGCCAAATTCTTAAAATTGATGGCGTAAAAAAAGTAAGCAGAATAAAATAACTTTTTAAATCCATTTTATGGAGAATGAACGAAATATGCTGGAAGAAGGTAAATCGTATAAATTTCTTATCAAAGGAGTTACTGAATTGGCTGATGCCGGCTTATACTTTATTCTAGAAGACCCATTTGGGGTGAAACACCTTATCAAAAAAAAATATTATGAGGCATACAAATTTGACATTGCCGAATATATTATTTGTACAGTAGATAAGATCAATTGCAATGGAAAAATATTTCTCGAACCAAAACATCCCCATTATGAACCGGGAAATATTTATGAATTTGAGTTTACCGGATGGATTGATAAATTGAACCACAAAGGGGATAAAACTCTTTTCGCACTGGTAAAGGATAAATTCGGCAATCTGGCACACATTGTTTTGGGATCAGAACTATCCGGGTCCTCGCGAAGGTCTGACATAATCCAATGTAGAGTTAACAGGGTGAAAAAAGGAAAACTGTACCTGTCAGATCCGAATATGAATATTGCAGGAATGGGACTTGAAGCAGGTGAAACCTATCTGTTTCAGATCAAAGAAAGCTTCAAATCTCCTAATGGAAAGGAATATTTTGTATTGCATGATCAAAAAGACTATAAACATATTCTTCTGAAAAAGTATTATATGAATTATGGTTTTAAAATTGAAGATCAAATTCGCTGCAAAGTGATCAAGTTCAGTTCGAAAGCGTATTTCCTGCTTGAACCGGTACATCCTTTTTACAATGAAGATGAAGTTTATGACTTTAATATTCTCAGGCCTGAGAAAAATAATATAATTGTGAAGGATAGATTTGGTTATGAATGCAAAATAAAAATCCATGCCAGTGAAAAAGAGAAATATTCTTCCAAAAAATGTGTGTTATGCAAAGTGATAGGCTTTAGGAAGGGTAGGTTGGTTTTGGCAGTAAGCAGTGAACAGTAAACAATGAACAGGGAACAGTAGCCGGTATGTCGCCAGATAGAAAAGAGCAGGTTAAGAAACAATAAATATCTACCATCAACATGCGTGACTGTATTGGAGAGAAATTTATTTTAAATGATAGAGTTTTGCCAACAAGTGAGTTCGACAAATCATCTTTGTTGAAAGGTAAGTCACTTTATGAAGTAATTAGTTTCTACAACAGCCAATTTTTGTATCTGGAAGATCATATGCACCGGCTTCAAAATTCTGCCAGGCTTGGAAGACTGAATATATGGCTTCCGAAGGAAGAGATCGCTGAAAAAATCAACTCATTGCCGGGACTCAACAATATTGACCAGGGAAGTGTTAATGCTGTTCTTAGCTTTAGTGAAGATACCCATTTTACAGCCTACATTAATAAACCTGATTACCCTGACAAAAAACAATACAGGGAAGGTGTAAAAGCATCACTTTATTTTGCAGAAAGGAAAAACCCGAATATAAAACTTTTCGACAAAGATTTTCGAGCCAAAGTCGGTAAAATTATTAGGGATAATGAACTTTTTGATGTATTACTGGTCGATAATAATGGGTATATAACTGAAGGAAGTAAGTCTAATCTGTTTTTCATTCATGACAATGAGGTTTTCACATCACCTGAAGAAAATGTTTTACCGGGCATTACACGAAAACACATCCTTGATTTATGCAAAAGGCTCGAAATCCCAATACGGCAGGAAAAAATTCATTTTACCATGCTTAACAAAATGCAGGCAATATTTTTTACAGGAACCACCACAAAAGTTTTACCGGTGAGGAGCGTTGATGACTTGATATTTCAACACCACCATCCTGAAGTAACGCGGATCATGAATGCTTTTGAGGATGAAATCACTTTACTTACTTCCCAATAAAAACAAACGGCTAAATCCTTTTAAAAACGAGTGCCGTCCTGTTAGTGTTATAAATCCTTAACCGGTTTGTGCTTGATAAGTCATCAAAAAATGTTTCGTAAACTATCTGATTATCAATCCTTCCATGCCCTCCGAAGAGTTCGTTATCAGAATCAAGTATAATTTTGTATCTTCCTTCCTGAGGAACCCTAAACTCATAATCCATAATCGAATTGCTGATATGCCAGTTAAATACAAAAAGCAATTGGTTTCTTTCAAAGATGATAGTTTTATTACTTTCATCCATGTTCAGTTGATTGGCGAACTCCCATTCAAAAACCTTGTTCTCAATAATTACCTTAAGCATATCAGCATCAAAACGAGAAAGGAATTGATATTTAAGTTCAGGATTATCAACGAGTGACCATTGCCTTTGTGCATATTGGTAACTCCAGTTATTGCCTTCCCTTGGAAAATCAATCCACTCAGGATGCCCGAATTCATTGCCCATAAAATTCATATAAGCATTACCACCAAGAGAAATGGTGAAGAGCCTGATCATTTTATGCAATGCTAATCCCCTTTCAATTACAAGATTATCATCCTTTTTAGACATATGATCATACATAGCCTTTTCCATTAACCTGAACGCGATTGTTTTATCACCTACCAACGCCTGATCGTGCGATTCACAATAGGTTATTGTGTTGATTCCAGTAAGCCTGTCGTTTAACACCTGCCACATTTCATAAATATTCCATTGCTCATCTCTCTGCTCTTTTAAAATCTTGATCCAGAAATCAGGCATACCCATTCCCAATCGATAGTCAAAACCAATACCACCCTCCTCAATCGGGCGGACTAACCCAGGCATTCCGGAAACATCCTCGGCTATTGTAACAGCATGCCTGTTTATTGTATGTGCCAGTGTGTTGGCAAGTTGTAAGTAAGTAACAGCATCCCATTCAACACCTTGTGAGAAATACTTTTCACGATACTCGAAAGTCTCATAGCCATGGTGGAAATACATCATGGAACCAACACCATCAAATCTAAAACCATCGAAATGAAATTCCTTTAGCCAGTATTTTATATTTGATAATAAAAATTGAATTACCTCGGACTTCCCATAATCAAATAACCTGGAGTCCCAATGCGGATGCATCCCCCGGCTTCCAGGGTGAAAATATTGGCCATCAGATCCGTCAAACTCATTGATCCCCTCATTGATATTCTTTACTGTATGCGAATGTACTATATCAAGAATTACGGCTATGCCCATCTTATGTGCAGTACGAATAAGTGTTTTCAGGTCTTCAGGTGTACCAAAACGTGAGGAAGGAGCAAAGAAATTAGAGACATGGTATCCAAATGATGCATAATAAGGGTGTTCCTGAATAGCCATCAGTTGAATGGAATTGTATCCGGCCTGTTTAACTCGTGGAAGTATGTTTGAAGTAAACTCGCTATATAATCCAATACCTTCTTTCTCCTGTGCCATTCCAACATGTGCTTCATAGATAAAAAGGTTATCGAGGTTTCCTATGTTAAAACTATCTCCCTCCCAATTAAACCGGCCGGGGAGCCAAACTTGTCCTGAGAAGTCTTTTGTCTCATCATCTTGTACTACCCTTCTAATG
>CBDUSM010000103.1:0-5598 GCA_965369825.1 uncultured Bacteroidales bacterium | reverse complement strand
GTAACCATATTAGAATAGGGTTATTTAGGGCACTAAGGGGATAATGATCTTCAATGGTCATATTTTTATAGGCCCCCTTTGGCACTTTATTTGCCCCAAGATAGTCATAGAATAAAAGGCTGTTTTTATTTCCTTCAAAGTGAGTGAAGTAAAAAATATCACCTGTATCGCGGAAATAGGCTTTGGCATTACTTATTTTGCAAAGGAGATAGGTGTTGTTATAAAGGTCGGCATGTACTGACCAGGTAATCTCTTCCTTTTTCTTTTCATTTGAAATGAGGTGAATGTTAATTTTCTGTCCCGGAATAAAATGAAAAGCCTTTTCCAGGGCTTCATTTTTTACAATATTGGATACGATTTCATTTTTTTCGGGCCGATCAAAAGATTTAAGTTCAATATGATCTTTCTTTTCCAGGATATAGTTTGCAAATGGGTAGTCAATCGTAGAGGAGCCAATAAATGCTTCTTTTTGAACCTGGAAATGAATATGTGGAAATTGTGAACGGCCTGAATTTCCACAATATGCCAAAATATTTCCTTTTTTGACATAACTCCCTTTCTCAACCTTAAAAGAACCCTTTTTTATATGGCTGATCTTAGAATAGAGTTGTTTATCATGTTTGATGATTATGGTATTTCCCCAGTTTTGCTCCAGGTTTATTTCACCTATTTCGTTGTCATCAATACCGCTGTTAATATCTTCAACCCATCCATCGGCAGGTGCCAGAATGGGCTTATTAAAACAATAGTAATCTTCCCTGAACCTGCCTTCATTTTTGAATGTCTTACCTTTTTCATCCACAATTTCAAAGTCCCATGCATTTTTCCAATCCCCCTGATGGGAATATTCCCCGTTATGTCCCTGGGTTACTATATAATTCCCCCAGAAAGGCAAAGATAGATGAACAGGGAAGGAAGGATTAAAACGATTCAGGTAATTCTGTTGGGTATATAAATTCTTTTCCGGTGAGTATTGTTGAGCGCCTACGACTTCAGGCTTCATATGCCCTCGTTCACGAAATTTCAAAATATAAAGAAAAAGAAGAACGATTATATTAAATGGAAGTGAGAGAACAGAAAGTTGGAAACCCGAAAGGAGTATACCGGTACTGGTTGTTATTACAGCAATCAAAGGTGTAAGCAGTAACACCCAAAGGAATGAATGCCTGGAAGGGATGATAAATAACCCACCAACTGCAATAGCAGTGAGAATAAAGTTAAAACCAATATATGTATAACCTATGGTGTTAATATCGGCTCCAAGCAGATGATAGAAGAGGTAGGCTGCATAAAATCCCATTAAAGAAAGGACAAAAGCAATCCTTGAATAAATGAGAACTCCTATAGCTATTAACACACCGGCAAACAGATGGTATTGAAAAAAGATGGCCCCAAGCGATCTGAAATAGAAGACAATAGATTCGTGCAGGTTAAGATTAGTAAACCAGTTGTATATCCGAACAAGGCTGATACCTCCCAGCATATACATTTCATTCATCGTAAACACACCCCTCTCGCTAATTGCAAGAGAAGAAAATTCCCTGGCAGCAAGCGTAACCATCCATATTCCCAAAAGGAACGAGATGCTTAAAAAGGGCAGCCCGTACTTTCCAATTACGCCTTCGAGCATAATGGTAAGTAATAAAGTTAATAATGATGCGAAGATCAACAGGATAAAAAATTCAATTGTAAATTGATATGTTATACCAATTCCCAATCCAACCAATAAGCTATTAAACCCATAAAACCCGGCACTGATGTTTTTTTTGTTAAAACCGATCAGGCTGGCTGCTCCATTGGTTATCAGGACTGCAATCACACCGCTTAACCCTGCGTAAAGATCAAAGAATGAAACAATCAGAAGAATAATCGCGAATAACCTGTTGTTCGAGAAGAATATTTGTGAGTAACTGTTCAGTATGCTGTTCAGGAAAGGTACGGTAACAGTTTTTATTCTATTCATGCATCTTGTTTTAAAACCCACGACTAAAGTCATGGGTTAGAATGGAAGGCTGAAACACCTGACAACACAAAATCAGTCAAATTTACGTAAATATTCCGGCATCTTCTCGAAAGAGGTGATAGATTCCTGGGTTTCATTGTCCCGGATCACATGAGTTTTTCCTTCCATATCAATAATAACCACTTTGGGGCGTAATGTGATGAATTGCATCCACTGTGTCATATTGTATGCCCCTACATGATGCACAACAATATGATCTCCTTTATTTAGTAAAGGGAGGTTTATGTTTTCACGCAAAACATCGATGTTCATACAGAGAGGTCCATACAGGGTAGTTTCTTCTGTATATTGAGAAAATGGTTGTGCGGGCGTCACTTTATGTTCATACCAGAAAGACGTAAAGAGTAAATTCACACCTACATCGACGATGGTTGTCCGTTTTCCCTGCGACAGGCGTTTATTTGCAATTACAGTTCCGAGCAGGCTACCAGCTTCATCTATCAGAGCTCTCCCTGTTTCAAGTATCAGCAGTGGAAGGTGGTCTTGCTGAAAATTAGCATTTAACAACGCAGTAGAGATAGCTTCGGCGTAATCGTCAAACGTTGGACTAACGTCATAGCCTGGCAGAAGTACACCTTTCAATGTATTTTTTGATGCAAAACCCCCGCCCATGTCAATATATTTAATCTCATGGTTGAATTTTTGCTTTAACCCGATAGCCAGTTCAGCCAGTTTACCAGCTGCTACTCCATAGGCATTGGCGCTTAACATAAAGGTGCCAATATGGGTGTGAAGGCCCACGAGGTCCATTTTGTTTGTATGCATGATCTTGTTCAACGCATCCCATGCCTGACCATTTTCGAAGTTAAACCCGAACCGGTCCCACATAGGCTGTACCCCTGTATCCATATTCACCCTGATGGCAACCTTTGGTTTGATATTCAATTTATCAGTCAACTCTATTATTGTATATAACTCATCAAGATGATCAATATGAATCAATGAGTTGTTTTGCATGGCTTTTGCCAGGTCTTTTTCTGTTTTGTCAGGCCCATTGAAAATGATTTTTTCTCCAGGAACGCCATGTTGTATTGCTTTATCGTACTCGAAACCCGACACAACCTCTGCCCATGATCCCTCCTGATGAAAAACATTACAGATGGCACTTAAATAGTTAGTTTTATACGACCAGGCAAATTGTACCTTGGGGTATCTTGTTGAAAAAGCTCTTTGTGCTTTCCGGAAAGTTGAACGGATAGTTTGTTCAGAAAGCACAAACAGGGGAGATCCGTATTCGTCGATTAGTCCTTTTACTGCAACACCATCAATATGTGTTGTGGGTTGTAACGAGGTTGGCATTCCAAATTTGCCAGGCATACCGGCTTCTAATTTTTTTAAGGTTGGCCTTTCGTATCTGAGTTTTTCCATTATTTTGTATTGTATTTATTGTATTTTGTATTTTTCAATTAATTTGTTGCTGTGTACTCATTATTCGTTTTACAATTCCCCTTCAATTGAAAGTTTTTCAAACTCTTCCCTGTCAACGATCATATCCATTGAATAGCGGATGAAAAATTTTCCAACATCATATTCGGTATAAGGAGTTACTTTTTCTCCCAATGCAAGTTTAACAAGAGCTTCTGGAATATTTTGCCCCACGCCCACAGAAAGATAAGCCCATGCAGGTATTCTGGGGTTGATTTCAAGGAGGTAATATTTGTTTTCCTGATTTTTCATCAATTCAAGCTCAAAGCCACCGCGCCATTTTGTTACACTTATAAATTTATGGGTGAGCTCGAGCAATTCAGGTTCATCTATTGAAATTCCAGCCCATGCTTTGCCTTTGTCGGTGATGTATTGCTTACGCATGGGTACAGCTGCTATTGTGTTGCCTTTCCCATCGCCAAGGCCGGTAACATTGTATTCAGAGCCGTGGATAAATTCTTGCAATATAATTGGCAAGCCCCATTTGGCACTAATCTTATTGAAATATGTTTTTACCTGGTCTTTGTTAAAGGCAATATAAGCGTCGTACCATTTTCCTTTAACAACAAGCGGAAATGTAAGTTCAGCTTCCTCCGGAATTTTATTTGTATCATATATACCTACGCTTGATGGTACCAGGATATCATATTTTTTCCCAAATTTAGGAAGATTGATTTTATGACGTTCTTCAAATTGTTCGAAAGTTGGCAGAAACATGTTGATCCCCATCTTTTTCAGCTTTTCTTCCAGCTTCATAAAAGAATATAATTCAGCGTCGAAATTAGGGATGATTATATCCAGATTTTCCTGAGAATGAATGTATTCAATTCGAGACAAAATGGCATCGGTTCCTGCTGAAGGATAGGGGAGCTGGTAGGTTTTGTCAATGAATTGATGCATGTAGATCATTGGCTCAAGCGTGTCATAAGCCAAGCCAATAATTCTTACATCTAACGATTTAGCTTCCCGAAGCCCCCTAGCAACAGCCATCCCTGGCCCCGGGCTGTCGATGGCATTTAACCCCGATATGGCAATGTTAATCGTTTTTTTCTTCATCATTTGATAACTGATTAATCCTGAGCATATTGGTAAAATCAAAATAATCTTTTTCAAAAGTAGCTTCATCGGTATTGTACTTCTGAAGCATGTTTTTTGAAATATCACTGAATGACATACCTTGTTTTACTAAGTCAATGATTTCAATCCCAATTGGGTTAACAATAAATGATTCGCCGGAAGAGGGGTTAAATAAATACCCTGAATCACTTAATGCTATATTCTTTTTTATATTCATGAGTTTAGATGTTTTGAATTAGACGACCAAATCAAAAAAAGTTTAATCTGGGAATTTACAGGGTAAGGCGCTATTGCACTACAAATTTCTGAATATCAGATGCCAGCCCGTTAGTTTGCAGCCTGCAAATATATGTTCCAGTAGGGTAGTTAACGGTGTTAAGGTATAAATTATTGAATGTCCGGTCAACTTTATACGTGTCAATAATCCGGCCATGTATGTCTATAATATGTAATAATCCTTCTGAGACGCCATCGGGTAATTCGTATTCAATAATAATATTTGAGGTGGCGGGGTTTGGAAAGATATTTTGAATGAGCTCATTTTTTTGTGGTATCGTTTCCGTGGTTGTGGAAATTTGCCCAGGCACACTATAAACTTGTGTTTCAACTGTATACGGGAAAATTGAATAATCCCAAACATATGCCAGATACTTTGAGCCGTTTTCGCCAGTTGATAATACATCAGCATAAGAAGCTCCCGGAATAGTTAACATAATCTCGCCCGACTCATTTGCGATTCGTGTCTCATAAACATAATATTGTCCTATTTCATTATAATAATAATAAGTATAGGAAAGTTCAATCTGGGAATCCAGGTTGAAAAGATTTTCTGTTACGTATTTAATATCATATAAATATTGTCCGCCCGGCACCGAAAGGTTAATTGTTTTGTAAATAGAATGATTCATATTATATAACCTGCATTGACTGTTTGCAACATCCATTACATAATATTTATATCCTGAATTTTCGAGCCTGGTAATGGTGGCTGATGCGTTATACGTGTTTTCTAACGTTATCTGAGCATTGATAAGTAGTGAGACAAACAGACTACCGATTATTAAAAGAAGTTT
>CBDUSM010000102.1:0-5627 GCA_965369825.1 uncultured Bacteroidales bacterium | reverse complement strand
AGTTCAAATGGACACCGTTTCTGTTGCATTCGATGGAAATGTTGCCATCAGCTGGGACCCGGTGCAGGGAAGCGACCTGAAAGAGTATATTATTTATCGAAAAGATGCCACAGGAGGATGGCCGCCAATAGACCAGGTTGCTGCCCCCGGCACCTTTTACATTGATTACACCTCAAATGCCCAATATCAGATTGAAACATATAGAGTAGCAGCAGTTGATCTATGTAACCTAACTGGCCTTGGAGGGTTTGACACTGCCTTTTTTAACACGATGTACCTCAATCCCCTCTATTTTGATTATTGTGATACAAGCATCGTGCTGAGCTGGAATCCATATATCAATTTCAACCCGGTTGATGGCTACAAGATCTATGAAATCGACACCAGCACCATGGAAACAAACCTTATTACGAAAACACTCAACACATCATACACTTACACATCAAACTTTATTCCTGATTCAACCTATTGCTACTATATAAGGGCTTCTGATAACAATAGCCGTACTTCATCATCGTGTATTCAGTGCTTTTTTTCCAACCGCCCGGATCAACCCGATACGTTAAACTTAAAAATTGCATCTGTTGACACCCTTACAAATGATGCTATCTGGTTACAATATTTTGTCGATACCACGGCCTTTGGCACTCAATGTATTATTCTCAGAAAAACAAATGCAAATGATCCCTATGATACGATACACAAAGAAGATATTAATTCCAGTTCCTTCCTTTCCTTTACAGATTATAACGTTCAACCATCAAGCGACGATTATTATTACAAAATTATTGTGCTGGATGATTGTAACAACGAAACCTGGTTGCCCCTTAATGAAGCCCGGACAATATTATTACAAGGCTATGTTAGCGCAGTAAATATCAATACATTACAGTGGACACCCTATGAAACCACCACAGGAGATATCAGCCAATACCGGCTTTACAGGAAAATCAACGGTTTGATTGACACTATTATTAATTTTGACCCGGATGAATTACAATATGATGACAATATTTCGCATTTATCTAACCGTGGAGGGAGGTTCACTTATCTTGTAGAAGCAGTTATCCTTTCTTTTTCCTTTCCTTCAAATGACACATTGAAAAGCTTTTCCAATGAAACACTTATCTCCCAAATATCCAATATCCATATGCCCAATGCTTTTACACCAAATAACGATGGCTATAATGATAGTTTTGGGCCGGTAAATATTTTCACCGACCAATCTGCTGATTATTTATTTGTTATATATAACAGGTGGGGAGAAAAAGTGTTTGAAACTTCCGAAATTAATAACTCCTGGGATGGACAATACAAAAATCAACCGTCCCCTTTGGGCGTTTACGTTTATCTGATACATTACATTTCCCCTGAAGGATTAAAGTTCGAGAAAAAAGGAACAGTAACACTATTAAAATAGCCGTCTGGTTTTCATATTAATTATAATGCTTTTTTCATACCTTTGCCCGACAAAAAATTACGTGATATGGTTTTAGATCCGGATAAATTTACTGGTGAAGGTCTCACATACGATGATGTGCTTTTAATTCCCTCCTATTCTGATATCATGCCAAGAGATGTTGATATTTCATCCTTCTTTTCAAAAAATATCAAAATGAACATCCCAATACTCTCAGCGGCAATGGATACAGTAACGGAGTCAAAAATGGCAATTGCCATAGCCCAGGAAGGAGGAGTTGGTGTGTTACATAAGAATATGAGTATTGAAGCTCAGGCTCATGAAGTAAAAAAAGTGAAGCGCGCCGAAAGCGGTATTATTGTTGACCCCATTGTTCTTAATGCTGAGGCTACCGTCGGTGATGCCCGAAACATCATGAATGAAAATAATATTGGAGGCATCCCGGTTGTGAATAAACACCACCAACTGGTTGGCATCGTAACTAACAGGGATTTAAGATTTGAAAAAGATTTGAAAAAACCTGTTGATAAGGTAATGACAAAGGAAGGGCTTATTACAACTACCGAATTAACTAATTTAGAAAAAGCTGCAGATATTTTTCAGGAATATAAAATTGAGAAATTACCCGTTATAGGTAAAAACAACACCCTCGTGGGGTTGATTACATATAAAGATATCCTTAAAATAAAAACAAAACCAAATGCTTGTAAAGATGCCAGGGGGCGGCTTCGGGTTGCCGCAGCTGTTGGAATAGCTGACGATACACTCGAAAGGGTCCAGGCTCTCGCTTACCAACAAGTTGATGCTATTGTTATTGACACTGCTCATGGACACAGTAAAGGAGTCCTGGAAATGACGAGATCTATCAAGAAAAAATTTCCTGAAATGGAACTCGTTGTCGGTAATATTGGTACAGCAGAAGCCGCAAAAGCACTTGAAAAAATTGGAGTTGATGCTGTTAAAGTCGGAATAGGCCCGGGGTCCATTTGTACCACCAGAATCATTGCAGGTATAGGCATTCCTCAGCTTACTGCAATTCTGGATGTCAGTAAAGCGTTGAAAGGAAGCGGTATCCCGGTTATTGCTGATGGGGGGATCATCCACTCCGGTGATATCGTTAAACCCATTGCTGCTGGTGCCTATTCTGTTATGGCAGGGTCGCTATTTGCCGGAGTGGATGAATCACCTGGTGAAACAATTATTTTTGAAGGAAGAAAATACAAAACCTATCGCGGCATGGGGTCTATTGAAGCCATGCAGAAAGGATCGAAAGATCGCTACTTCCAGGATATGGAAGAAGATATTAAAAAACTTGTCCCGGAAGGTATTGTTGGAAGAGTTCCTTCTAAAGGATCTTTGGAAGAGGTGATACATCAGTTTATTGGCGGGCTAAGAAGCGGAATGGGATACACCGGATCGAAAAATCTACAGGAACTTCAAAACAACACCCGGTTTATAAAAATAACTACTGCTGGTATTACGGAGAGCCATCCTCATGATATCGCCATCACAAGAGAATCACCAAATTATAGCCGGTAAATCTATGCTGCTTTTGAGGAAGATTTTCAATAACACTAATATCTATTTAACCAGAAATATAAAAAATCAATATCAATAAATAATAACCAAAATGAAAAAAAACATCTTTAAATTCTTTTTAGCAATCATTGGAATAATTATCTTATCCACCTCAGTAGCACAAAATTCAGGTGATAATACCTTAATGACCATTGGAGGTGAAAAAATTACTGAAACAGAATTCATGAATATTTATCGCAAAAATAATTTCAACAACGATGTAATCGATAAGAAGTCATTGGAGGAATACCTTGAGCTATTCATTAATTTCAAACTTAAAGTAAAAGAAGCTGAAGAATTGGGCTTAGATACTGTAACAACCTTCAAGGATGAATTGAAAGGATACCGGAATCAGCTTGCACAGCCTTATCTTACTGATAATGCGATGGATGAAAAGCTACTGTTGCAAGCTTTTGAAAGGAAACAATACGACCTCCGGGCAAGCCATATCCTTATAAAAGTTAATGAAAATGCCTCTCCGAAAGATACGCTGGCTGCATTCCAATCCATCATGAAAATCAGTAAAGAGATTATGAACGGTGCAGACTTTTCTGAAATGGCTGTCACTTACTCAGAAGACCCATCAGCAAAAGACAGGCCAGCCACTTCCCGCAGGCCATACATGAAGGGGAATAAAGGCGATTTGGGCTATTTTACCGTTTTTGACATGGTTTACCCATTCGAAAATGGTGCTTATAATACAGCTGTCGGGGAAACATCAATGCCGGTTCGAACAACCTACGGATATCACCTGATTGAAATTACCGATAAAAAAAAGGCACTTGGCAATGTACTTGTCGCCCATATTCTGATCCTTTTCCCCAAAAATGCTACGCATCAGGATTCGTTAAAAGCAGAAACAAAAATTAAAAAAGCATATGATGAACTTACCAGTGGAACTAAATTTGCTGATGTTGTAAGAAAATATTCGGATGATAAAGGTACTATCGAAAAAGAAGGTATGTTACCATGGTTTGGGGTGAATAGAATGATACCGGAGTTTATTATGGAAATTTCAGCCCTGAGCGATACAGGGGACGTAACAAAACCTTTCTTAACCAACTATGGGTGGCATATTGTTAAACTCGTTGAAAAAAAAGGACTACCCTCTTTCGAAGAAAGTATTCCTGAGCTAAAAGGAAGAATAGTGAGAAGTGATCGATCTAAAGAAAGCCTAAAATCATTCATCAGGCAAGCTAAAATCGAATATAATTTCACCGAATACAAAGAAAACCTTGAAGAAATATATTCACTCGTGAATGACACCATATTCAAAGCAAAATGGCATCCTGAAAATAACAACCAACATGATAACCCTTTGTTTCAACTTGATGGAAATAACTACTCTCAAAAAGATTTTATCGCCTACCTTGAGAAAACTCAATCAGTTACTCCAATTGAGGATATAAAAATTTTTGTGAATAAAAAATTCAACAGCTTTAGCGATGCAAGTATAATAGCTTATGAAGATAGTCAGCTTGAAAAAAAATATCCGGAATTCCGGACCCTTGTTAAAGAATACAGAGATGGAATCCTTTTGTTTGAGTTGACCGATCAGAAAGTTTGGTCGAAAGCTATTAATGATTCCACCGGGTTGGCTGAATTCTATAATATGAATAAAAACAACTATATGTGGGATGAAAGGCTTAATACTTCTATCTATACATTCTCAAATCCGGCGTATGTTAAACAGGCTCGAAAAATGGCAAGGAAAGGATTAAATAAAAATGATATTTTAAATGCCATTAACCCTGATTCGGTAATTTACCTCACTATTATTGACGACAAATGTGAAAGAGGTGATAACCAAATCATTGATAAAATTATTTGGAAAAAAGGAATTACGAATGACTTTGAGGTAGATGGCCAAGTTGTGTTTGTTGATGTTCATGAGGTATTACCTCCGCAACCTAAATTGTTAAGTGAAGCGCGGGGAATCATTACTGCCGATTATCAGAATTTTTTAGAAGAAGCATGGGTTAAAGAACTTAGGATAAAATATCCTGTTGAGGTAAATCAGGACGTCTTTTCTAAAATAAAATGAAAGCTAACTTATTCATACATATACTAATTTTATTTGTTTTCCTGCTGATAGCGTGCTCACCGCAATTACCTCGTAATGAAGATGAAGAGATTCTTGCAAGGACTTATAGAACTTATTTGTATAAATCTGAACTAATTGATGTTGTGCCTGAAGGGACCAGTGTGAAAGACAGCATTTTATTGGTAAAAAATTATATTAACAAATGGATACAACAACAGCTTATTCTCAGAAAAGCTGAATCTAATCTTTCCGACGAACAAAAGGATTTTCGCATTCAACTCAAAAATTACCGAAACTCATTGATTACATACCAGTATGAGACACAACTTATTCGGCAAAACATCGACAAAACAGTTACTGATGACGAAATTGAAGAATATTATGAGCTGAATAAACAAAATTTTGAATTAAAAGAAAATATCGTTAAAGTATACCTCATTGTGTTAAGCATTGACTCCCTTTTGAACAATCCTGTTAAATCCTTATTATTATCTGATGACCAGGATGATCATAATGAGTTGGAAGAATACTGCAAACATTCGGCAAAAGAATACTTTATGGAAGACCAATGGTTACTTTTTAATA
>CBDUSM010000101.1:0-5636 GCA_965369825.1 uncultured Bacteroidales bacterium | reverse complement strand
CAGTATTAAATTAACAAAGAAAATAGTTAGATAAATTTTGTTATTGAATTGGACTAAATTAGAAATACGATGAATATGGTAAATGGAGAAAGCTGTAAGGCCAGGAAAATGAGTAAGAAACCCTGTACGAGTAACATACCGAGTCCCATACTTTCAGGATTGTTGTAATTCGCAATACTGAAAGTATGGGGTAGAGGTATCCAGCCAGGCATAACCGGTATGTCCTTTTGTTGCTACATTAGGAATTATTCATGTTATAACATTTTGTTCAATTCCATATGAATTTCAATGTCTACTTCATCTCCTACTACCATTGTAGCTGTCCAACTTCCCGTGCCTACTCCGTAATCTGTTCTGTTGATTGTGGTGTTAAGTGACAAACCTAAAATGATAGTACCTTTCATCATAGGATGTTCCATTTCACCTTTAATTTTGAGCGGTAATACAACATCTTTGGTTGTGTTGCGAATAGTTAGTTTTCCGTAAACCAAGTAATCAGCATCCGATTTTTTTTCAAATCTGGTTGATGTAAAAGTCATAACAGGATACTTTTCTACATCAAAAAAGTCACCCGATTGCAAATGATCGTCGCGTTTGGTATTTTGAGTGTTTACGCCTGAAACCGGAATGGTAAAGGTTACTTTGCTTTCACCAAGATTGGCCTGGTCAAAATTAACAGAGCCGTCAAACTTTGTGAACTTTCCTGTTACGGTTGAGAAAAAGTGATTAATGGAGAAATTGACAGAAGTGTGGTTCTTGTCTATTTCCCACTTTGTAGCGTTCTGTGCGTTTACTGGTACGGACAGTTAAACGAAAACCCATAACTATTTTTCTTTAATAAAGTTTAACACTTCGCAAATCGAATATCGTTATTCGGATATCGTATATCTACTGAGGATCCACATCGATCAACACCCTGACAGATTTGTAATCAGCAGGCTTATGGAAGTTGTCAATTTCATTGAGGATAATTGATTTTGCTACTTCAATCTGACTTCCCCTAACCAGTTTTATCAGTATATGTTTTATGTACATATTTTTGATCCTGGAAACAATTGGGTATTCAGGGCCAAGAACCCTATTCTGAAACTTGTTTTTTAGCATCCGGGCGAGGTTATATGCTGCTTTATTCAGGATACTGGGGTCTTTGTGTTTAACTTTCAAAAGGATTAACCGATAATAGGGAGGGTATTTATATTTTTTTCGGTCAATTATTTGCTGGTTGTACATTCCCGTATAATCGTTTTCAATTACACTTTTAATCACAAAATGATCAGGAGTAAATGACTGAATGAGTACCTTCCCTCTTTTTTGTTTTCTTCCTGCTCTCCCACTCACCTGTGCCATGAGCTGATAGCTCCGTTCATAAGATCTGAAATCGGGGAAATTGATCAGGTTATCTGCATTGAGGATACTTACTAATCGTACATGGTCAAAATCTAACCCTTTAGTGATCATTTGTGTGCCGACAAGGATGTCAATTTTTTGATCTTCGAAATCAGTGATTATTCTTTGATGTGCATTTTTGGAGCGTGTGGTATCCAGGTCCATTCTGCTAATTTTTGCATCAGGAAAGAAAATGGCCAGTTCTTCTTCAATTTTTTCGGTTCCAAAACCCTGCATTTTTAGGTTTGTACTTTTACATTCAGGGCAGTGAGCCGGTACATTCGTATGATATCCGCAATAATGACAACGTAATTGATTATCATGTTTGTGATAGATTAACGTTACATCACAGAACTGACATTCAGGCATCCAGTTGCAGGTTTCGCATTCAAGTCTTAAGGAGAATCCCCTTCGGTTTTGGAATAAAATTACCTGTTCATTGTTAGTTAGCGATTCGCCAATTTGCTCCAACAGGGTCGAAGAAAAGATAGATTTCATCTTTTTTTGACGACTCTCTTTTCTGATATTAACCACTTTTATTTCAGGGAGTTGTATCCCGCCATACCGCTGTGAGAGTTCAACCAGTCCAAATTTTCCATTAAGTGCATTGTAGTAACTTTCTATTGAAGGTGTAGCTGATCCCAGAATTGTTTTAGCCTGGTGCAGGCGGGCAAGGTACAGGCCTGCATCGCGGGCATGATACCTGGGAGCTGGATCGTATTGTTTATAGGATGTGTCATGTTCTTCATCTATAATTATCAGTCCGAGATTTTGATAAGGAAGCAATAATGCTGAGCGGGCACCAAGGATAATCTGGTACATCGAATCGGTTTCATTGCTGTCAGGATTGAACTTTAGCACCTGATTCCATATCTCAACTCTTTCATATTCATTATATTTTGAATGGTACACACCTATTTTGTCGCCAAAGTATTTACGTAGCCTGTTAATAATCTGGGTGGTGAGTGCAATCTCAGGTAATAGATAGAGCACCTGCTTTCCCTGCTTAATAGTTTCATTAATGAATTTGATGTATAATTCAGTTTTTCCGCTGGAAGTAACCCCATGCAGCAACACCACTTCCTTTTGGTTTAGGGCATTATTGATCTCATTATGTGCACATTGTTGATGCTCGGTTAATTGAATCTCATCAGGACTTAATTGAGACTCAAAATGTTGAAGCCGGGAGATTACTTTAGTGAATGATTCAAATATTCCTTTTTTAATAAGCGTATTAATTCTTTCCGGGGGGGCATTCACACTTTTTAGCAGTACACTTTTTTTGATTTCTTCATTATGATGCCTGGTATCAGATGTCAGGTTAATATACGATAGCAAAAGTTCCATTTGCTTGTAAGCACGTTTGCTCAGGTCATCCAGCGCTTGATGCAGCATTTCTTCCTGTTGATATTCTTTGGTAAGGCGTAAATAGGTTTCTTTTTTTGGTTTATATTGTTCAATAAGCTCTTGCTTTAAAACGATTATTTTTTTTTCTATTAGTGTTTTAATAAGAGGAATAATCTTTGCTTGCCCGGTAATTCGCGAAACATCAGATAATGTAATCTCTTGCTGGAGGCTAACTGCCTCAGCAACAAGAAATTCTTTTTCATTCAAAGAGGAATAATCTTTATTGAATTCCGGGTTCAGCACAATTTTCGATTCACTTTGGAGCTTTAATCCTGCAGGAAGGCTAACATTCATTACATCTCCGGGATAAGCCATATAATATGAAGCCAACCATTCCCAGAAATTAAATTGTATTGCATTTACTACCGGTGTTGTATCAAGAACTGAGAGTACATATTTGGGTAAGTATTTAGTAGGTGGTATCTGATGGATTGAATGAATGAGCGCTGTATATATTTTTTTTCGTCCAAACTGGACAACAACTCTTTTCCCGATGGCTATGTCATTATTTAATTCAAAGGGGACACGGTAAGTGAAAAACCCTTTAACAGGTAGTGGTAAGATAACATCAACAAACAGTGTGATCCGGTTCATGAGTGAAAATTAGCAATTGGTCTAAAGTGCAAGAATTCTGGCCATTTCAAGCAGGTTACGGTTTATCTCTTTATGGTGTTTTATGGATTCGCTGAAGGGTGTATATTTAATTTCTTTGTTTACGATACCAACCATGATCCCTTTTTCACCGGCAAGTAATGCATTAATGGCATGATACCCCATAAGGCTGGCAATGATCCTGTCGTTTGCGCTTGGTGCTCCTCCTCGTTGAACATGACCTAATACGGTAACTCTGGTATCATATTCTGAAAATTTTTCCTTAACTTTTCTGGCAACTTCATAAGCACCACCTGCATCATCCCCCTCAGCAACAATAATGATTCCTGATGCATTATTTCGTTTCCAGTCGTATTTCAGCATCCTAATCAGGTTATCGATATACGTTTTGGTTTCAGGGACCAGAATATGATGAGCGCCTGATGCAATTCCGCTTCTTAGTGCAATGAATCCGGCATCCCTGCCCATTACTTCAATAAAAAAGAGCCTATTATGCGAGTATGCCGTATCTCTTATTTTATCAACAGCCTGGACCACAGTATTGATTGCTGTATCGTATCCAATGGCCAGGTCAGTTCCATATAAGTCATTATCGATTGTACCAGGCAACCCTATAATTGGGTATTGATAATTAGTTCCAAAAATATTAGCACCTTGAAATGTACCGTCGCCCCCTATAACAATAAGGGCATCAATATTCTCATCTTTCAGGTTTTGCCAGGCTGTTTGCATACCCTCCTCAGTTTCAAACTGTTTACTACGTGCTGATTTTAAGATTGTACCACCTCTTTGGATGATGTTGGAAACCGAATTACGATCAAGTTTTTCGAAATCTTTATTGATCAAGCCATTATAACCGTAAAGGATACCTACAACCTCAAGATTTTGATATAAGCCATGTCGAACGACTGCTCTGATGGCTGCATTCATTCCTGGTGAATCACCGCCTGAGGTAAGAAGGCCGATTTTTTTAATTTTTGCCATATTTTGTTTTTTTACTACCCTGATACATTTCAAATTTAACAAATCTACATTCTATTGGCCCATTAAAAACTATAATTTTTTTTGAAGGCCTTAACCCAATATGTTTTATTAATTCGTTATCAGCAGCCAGTACCCATGCTTCGAACCCGGTAAAGTTTCGTTTGAAGGAGTCCCCCAATTCTTTATAAAAAGATTGAGTGTTTCCAGGTGTTATTCTGACCCCATAAGGCGGGTTTGTAACAAGTATGCCTTTTAGCGTATCAGGAATATATTCAGAGATATCTTTCACCTCCACTGAAATAGAATTAGTAAGATTGGCCTTTGAAACATTAGATCTTGCTATTTTCACCATCCCCCATGATATGTCTGAACCATAAATTTCCGAGAATAAATCCTGCCCGTCCTTTTTTGCTTCTTTCAATACCTGATCCCAAAGTTCGGGTGAGAAATCCTTCCATTTATGAAAGCCATAGCTCTTTCTTAAGATACCGGGTGGAATATGATTTGCTATCATAGCAGCTTCAATGATGATAGTACCTGATCCACACATCGGGTCAATCAATGGTGTTTTTTTATCCCATCCACTAAGATGCAACAATCCGGCAGCTAACACTTCATTTAAAGGTGCCGTCCCCCCCGATACGCGATAGCCTCTTTTATAAAGTGGATCTCCGGAGCTGTTTAATGATACGGTGCAATTATTATTACTGATATGGACATGTATTTTAACATCAGGGTATTTGATATCAACGGATGGCCTTTTGTTTTCTCTTTTTCTAAACTGATCTGCAATCGCATCTTTTGTTTTTAGGGCAATGTATTTTGAATGTGTTAACCTGGAATGATAAACTACGGCGTCCACAGCTAGTTTCTGATTTACATCCATGAATTTCCACCATGGGATTTCGCCAATTTTTTTATAAAGATCATTTTCATCATGTACCGTGAACAGGGAAATTGGCTTCAAAATATATAAGGCTGTCCTGCACGAAAGATTAGTGATGTACATAAGTTTTTTATCGCCATAAAAGCGAACACCTCTTTTCAATGTCTCAACTTTGTCTGCACCTAATCCTATTAGCTCATCCGCCAGAATATTTTCCAGACCTGCAAATGTTTTTGCGATCATTTCAAAAGAGTTTTCAATTAGCATCGGGGTGATTTAGTTGGTTTTTGCTATTTTTTATTTGTTATTTCCTCTGTCCGTGGCCATTATTTACATGGGATGGAAAGAGCTAATATGCAAA
>CBDUSM010000100.1:0-5665 GCA_965369825.1 uncultured Bacteroidales bacterium | reverse complement strand
CCTTATTATTATATAAAAATGACTTTTTATACTGCACTCATATTTATTTATCAATTATTCATCGTTATAAGCATATTGTTTTTTATCACTGAAAACAGCTTAAAAGCCCAATCATTTAATTTAAAGATGAACAGCACAAATGAAGCCGAAAACATTCAGGTTTCCAGTGGTGAAAATTCATTTGGTCCTGGCCAAATCAATTATGAATTTTATTGTGGCTGTTATTACCCATTACCGGGATATGACTTTACAGAACGGTTAATTTTGCAATACACAGGTTCGGAATTATTGGAGAATGTAATGGTTATTATTACCGAGGATTGTAAGAATATACACCCCATGAATGATAATCAGGTTTTTCTTGGAAACTTAGTACCTTTTGTCTCTGATACCTGTTTTTTTATTTTTCATTTAAAAATGTCTGCACCAGCAGGAGGAACGTATTGCGAATTTCATGTGGAGGTGTTCTCCAATCAGGTTTTTTACGATTCGGTTTCGTTTTCGCAAGATTTTGCATCCTATTGTCCTCCAATATATCCTATGGATTGCACATGGGGCGACGGTGTTTATTCTTTTGTTTTTCAACAGATAGAAAATCTTGAAAGCGGTTGCAGTGAAGACGGATATGAATTTTTTTATGACTATCAAGCATTTTTAAATGTCGGTGAATCATATCTGTTCTCCGTGATGTCGATGTACTCCGACAATCGTGCATCCCTCTGGATTGACCTGGATAATGATCTTATATTTATTCCTTCAGATTTAATGGTTTATAACCTGGTGCTGGAAACCCCCGGGGTTTTTTACGATTCGGTACTTACGATTCCGGAAATAATGTTTCCCGGTGAAAAAAGGTTAAGAATCACCGCATGCTGGAATTCGCCTCCGGATAACACCACAACCTGTACAACATATTACGGGGAAGCCGAGGATTACCGCATTTGGATTTTTAATGATTCCATAGCGCCGCCGGTTTCTATATTTAGCGCGGTAGTAGTACAGGAAAATATCGTAGAATTGTATTGGTCGCCTCCTATAAATCCAATCTTTGACCTGATGAATTACAATATTTATCGTGACAGTATTTTTCTTACTGCTCTTGAGCCTTCTGCACTTGCTTATATAGAAACAAATGTTCCGGTAGGTATGCATACCTATTGCGTTGAGGTTGAATATTTCGATACGTTCTCACGTCCGGTATGTGAAGATGTTGAAGTGCTTGTAGGCATAAAGGAAATACCCGAAGGTTCAATAAAAATATTCCCAAACCCTGCTTCTGATTTCGTCGGGATTAAGTCACAGGAAAATATTAGCCGCATTATGATTTATAATCTATTTGGAAAATTGCTCATGGAAATTGAACCGGAAAAAAAATATATAGAACTCAATTGCAAAACTTTAGTCAATGGCATGTACATAGTAAAGATTATAACGGAAAAGGATGAAACTAATGTAAAAATTATTCTCCAAGGGGAATAGGGGGAATCCATCCATACGGATACATACGTACTAACTTCGTGTCGCTTGCTTTCAGTCGTATGAAGCAAAGCAAATCCGTATGGACGGACGCCCTTCGGTTGTACGGGGAATATTGGAATGTTGGAATGTTGGAATAAGGGAAATATTGGAATATTGGAATGTTGGAATATTGGAATGTTGGAATGTTGGAATAAGGGAAATAGAGGTTTAATCTTTTTCCTTTAGCCTTTAGCCTTTTTACTTTAGCCTTTTCAAAATCCATCCTCAAAGCCAGAGAATAGGAATTGATTAGTTACGAATATAATTATCGTTAGCCGAAAATAATTATCTTATCACAATTTTTTTAACCTTTCTAATGCCCTCGCCGGTAAAACTGATAAAATAAACCCCGGCGGGCAATTCAGAAAGATCAAGTTGTTTTGTTGTGATTGTTTTTATTTCCGCAATTTCGAAATGATAATATTCATTGCCTCGCAAGTCAGCAATTTTTACAATTACATTTTCGCTTAATCCTCTAAATAAGATATTAAACTTTCCATCGGAAGGATTCGGATAAATACGGATGTCCCGGCTATCCGACCCTTCAAGGATTTGAAACCCTTGAAGGGTTACGCCGGTTATGGCCGATAAACTGTTGAAATGGAATAATCCGGAATTATCAAAGTTAAGATCATATTCAACTTCCATGTCGAAAGTTTTATCACTGGCCGGGCGGTAGAGTTTGTAATGGATGATTTCATTATCAGCAAAACCATCTTTTTCTGTTGTGATTGGGTCATCGCCATAAAGTGTAATAGTCGTATTTACACCTTGCCATAGTGTAATTCCGTAGCAATTTCCTTCCGCATCAAAAGCGCCGATGATACCGCCCTGCTTGATTTCCAAATTCCTGACTGCCGAAGCTGGGATTGCGATAGTGTGTGTGATGGGTGTTTTTGTCACCTCAACCCCCGGCCCCTTCTCCAGCAGGAGAAGGGGAGAACCAGCGCGCAGGTTAACTCCCTTCCCCTCAAGGGGAAGGGCCGGGGATGGGGTCATTCCGCGTGTACATTACGGAAAAGTAATAGTTGTTTCAGTATTCATCAAAACAAAGTATGCTTTACCGGATTGAAGATATTCCAAATTGTTGATTCCCATTTCCGGCCAGTAAATACACCAACCAGCTACTTCTTTAACAATAACTAAGTCAATACCTGCAAATAGCTCAGCCACATTTACATTGTTTTCAGAAAGAACCGGGATTAAGTTCCAGCCAATTGCCAGTTGAATAGTTTTGTTTTCAGGAATAGTTCCTTTAATATTAAACTGTACAGGTGAGTCAACTTTAATTATGTATCCTTTTGTATAATCCCAGTTTAACAGTGTGTTCACATTTCCTTCAGGCCAGTAATAGCCTTCCATGTTTTTCAAAATTATCAACTGCTCTGATATTGAACCCATCATAGTTACTATTTCCGGATTTTCAGGCTCGAGGTACGACGAAATGCCATACCATCCCTGGGGTAGGTTAATTACCTGTTGCTGGGTTATCGCCGAGAGAGAAACTATTGAAGTACCTAAAGCAGCAAAATTTTCGTCATATCCGGGATAGGGAAAATCGTACCCGACATTTTCAACTTCTACATCGTAGGCAGCTATCCAAAATCTGAAGATAAAGTTATTTCCTTGTGTAAAGCCATTGGCAAAGTCTGTACCCAGCCCATCATCCATGGAACAAATAACCTCTGCAAAATCTTCGGGAGTAATTTCTTCATCGAGTATTATTGCCCCAACACAGATTTGATTTCCAGTATTTGGATCGATATCAAAAACACCTATCTCATCACCGGCCTGAAGATTTGAATCGTTTATCTTAGCTTCCAATACAAAAATGGTCATCGGGTTAAAAGGTGTTGTCCAAACCGGCTGGAAATGCTGGGCTTTGATAATTGCAACGTTGGCTAACAGAACACAAAAAATAAGATATTTAATAAATTTTTTCATAATATAAAATATTTAATTTTTCAAATCAAGAAAGCCATGAACAAGCTTTTAAGCATTGTTCATGACTTTCATCAGTCAATTGACTAAATTCATTTGCTAATTTTTTAAAATGATTTTTTTACTTATAGTTATATTCTTTGTTCCCTGGTAAGTGAATTTCACAAGATAGCACCCAGGTTCAAGATTATTTCCAGATAATTCAACTTTATAGCTTCCTTTTGGCTGATTGCCGCTAAGTAAAGTTAGCTGAAGTTCCCCTTTCAAATCATATAACTCAAATTCAACGTGACCATCCTGTTGCAAACTGTAGTCAATCCATGTTTTGTTGGAAAATGGGTTTGGATAGATTTGAAAAGTAGTTATGTCGCCGGTTAAATTTTCATCAACAGATGTCAACATCAGATTTATATATCCGACATAAGTCTCCAGTGGAGTAAAGGTAGTTGAACCGGCAATGTATTCAAGAACAACTTTGTTGTAAAGGGTATTTGTTGCCTGTTTCCAGATTTGAACATTGATAGTATTTCCTGAAACAAAACCATCTATTGTTTCAGTATCCGGATCGTCCATTGAAACAGGAATAAGTATTGGGGCATTGCCTGAAACTTTTATTGCTCCAACGCAAACCCCACAATCATACACTCCGATTTCATCCCCCGGTTCAACTGTTTCATCAAAATCCAAAGCTATTGTCATAGGCATATAAGGGTTATTCTGATAAACCGGAATAAAAAATTCGGTATCTTCTTTAACTGATCTAAACTGAATATTATCTGATGTGGCGTTGCAATCAAAAGATAAAGATGTATCCTGGCTGACTTTAACATAATAACCTTCGCCCGGCATAAAGTAATCAAATCCAAATGACCACTGGCCGTTTGGTGGTGGAAAAGGCAAATGAACAATGGCCTGTCCTTGATCATTGATTACTTTTATGAGTATAGGTGATTCCTCATCCATTAATGGTAGCAAAACTTCTTGGGCTAATTGATCTTCTGCACAGGGCATACTAATAATATTCCATCCTTCACGCAGCGGGATTTCAAATGGTATATTCACTGGTGAGCCTTCGATGGGAAGCTCTATGTTTTCTGTCACTTTTACATAATAACCCTGTTCGTTTGTTAGATCACCGATGGAGTTGCTCCAGTGGCCATCTGGTGGAGGAAACGGAAGATGGACAATGCAGTTCCCGTCCTGATCAAGAACCTTAATGAGTTGATTATTGTTTATAAGTGGCTCGAAAATATTAAGCATATCCAGGTTATCGGGAATTACCCTGAAAGAAACCAGGTTCCAGCCTTCAATCAAATAAACAATCTGAGTAATCGTAGTAACTCCCTCAATATCAACAATTGCAGTACCTAATGGAGTGAACACCTCATTATATCCGGGATATGTTGTGTATGTCGCCGTTACTGAATTAACCATTCCCGTTGATGGGCTCCAGAGCTTATATAATATTTCATTTCCTGGTTGAAACCCGTTTGTTTCTCCAGTTCCATCATCCATCGAGGCAATCATTTCGAGGAAAGCACCATTGATAAGTTCTTCGGTTAGAACCCCTGCACCGACACAGATTTCTTCCCCATTGTCAGGATCAATATCAAATATTCCTATCTCATCACCGGTAACCATATTGATCTCATCAATTGTAGCTTTTGTTATAAATATTGTCATAGGTTGGAATGGTGGTTCCCCCACCGGTTGGAAGACCTTATCAACCGTGGTGAAAATTATTTGATCACCGTAGCCAGTACCGGCGCTGTTTGTTGCATAAGCCCGGACAAAGTATTCTGTGCTGGGCGATAGGCCGGTAATTAAACTGGTAAATTCGCCTGTGCCGGCACCATCCACAGTAAAATCATCATCAAGGGTTGGTGTTCCGGTGGTATTCCAGCATACTCCACGGGCTGTTACATTAGCGCCTCCATCGTTAGTTACATTGCCACTACATTGAGCTGAGGTTTTGGTGATATTCGTTACAGGTTTAGTTGTAACTGTAGGCAGGCCTATGCTTTCAGTACCAGTGTAATCCTGATTGATCTGATCTTCTGTTACATTTGTGTAACTCCTTGATTGCGGTGTAAAAGACCAACCGGACTTCTCAGGTGTAGCGTCACCACTCCAACCATGAGAAATCTGCTTTGAGTAAACAACCACCTCCTGAGGAGGTGGCTTTAATTACAGTTCCCTCTAAAAG
>CBDUSM010000099.1:0-5678 GCA_965369825.1 uncultured Bacteroidales bacterium | reverse complement strand
AAAATAAGCTCCTTTGAAAAAAAAGTCACTGAGACTTATGAGAAGAGCCTGGCCGACCGGACAAGCCTGAAAATCGAAATAAAGAACCTTCAGGAGTTAAATATTAAGATCAGCGAAGATGCTACAAACCTTACGAATGCACTTAAATCAGATGTGAAGAAGCAGGGAAACTGGGGCGAGATCGTGCTGGAAAGGGTTCTTGAACGCTCAGGATTAACAAAAGGAGTGGAGTATGTGAGAGAAATGTCGGTTAGAAGTGAAGATGGCGACTTGCTTCGACCGGATGTGGTGATACACCTGCCGGAAAAGAAGCACCTGATAATTGATTCAAAAGTATCGCTTAAGGATTATGAAGCGTTTATTAATGCTGAAACCCAGGAAGAAAAAGAGCTTTATTTGAAAAAGCATGTAGCTTCAATTAAAACGCATATTAAATCGCTGAGTGAAAAGAATTATCAGCTTACAGAGGAATTTGACACACCTGATTTTGTATTACTGTTTATGCCTATTGAATCGGCTTTTGGCGCCGCCGTTTCTGCTGATATTGACTTGTTTAATTTCGCATGGGAACGAAAAATTGTTATTGTCAGCCCATCTACTCTTTTAGCTACGTTGAAAACAGTCGAGTCGATTTGGAGGCAGGAAAAACAAACCCAGAATGCATTGGAAATTGCAAGGCAAGGAGGAAATCTTTATGATAAATTTATATTATTTGTGAACGATATTGAGAAGCTGGGCAATCAAATAAATACTGTTTCCAAAACGTATGATGAGGTTCATAAAAAAATTACATCCGGTAAAGGAGATTTGATAACCCGCGCTGAAAAACTTAGGAAGTTAGGAGCTAAAACATCCAAAACCTTACCTGATAAATACAAGCCCGGGGGAAATGAAGTAAATGCTGTAGAAGAATGAGAAAGCTAACTGTCTTTGTTCTTAGCATTGTGATGATATCCGCATGTGTGAGTGTCAATAAGTTAGGTGTTAGTAACCTGAGTTATCTTTATCAGGGTGAATCCAATTTCGCTGATGTAAGGTTTGTTCCATTTCATACATCAGAGGCTGTTTCACGGGTTTATTTCAAGCTTGAACTGTCGGGCCTTTTGTATGAAGAGCCTGAACCCAATGCTGATTATCAGGCAAGATTTAAGATTAGCTACCAGCTTTATCAGGGTTTTACGACGCATACCCTTATCGATAGTGGTTCAATTGTATATAATGACGCACTTTTTTTTGGCGCCAGCATGCCTTTCTCCTCAAGCTTTGATGTCAAAACGGTTTATCCGGGAGAATTTGTTTTAAACCTTGCACTTACTGACCTGAATGCTGATAATACCTATACAACTTACCTGGAATTATCAAAGCAATCAGGCTATTCGCGCCAGAATTTTTTAATCCTGAATGAATTTGGAGGAGTGATTTTTGATGAGTTTCCAGCTGTTAGTAATGACTTTCGACTTAGGTATAAAGACTCGTTGTCGACAAATTTATTCGTACGTTATTACAACAGGGATTTCCCTATCGCCGTTCCTCCCAACATTACAGACAAGAGAATGTCATTTGATTATAAAGCTGACAGTATGTTTGATGTAAAACTTGTAAATGGTCAAACATCTGTTTTGCATTTAAAAGAAAAAGGATTTTATCATTTTCAGATCGATACCTCGGTTAGGGAAGGTGTTACAATATTTAAATTTCTGAAAGGATTTCCTGAGGTAATAACTCCTGGCCAAATGTTAGAACCGCTCCAGTACCTTACCTCCAGAAAAGAATTTGACGATTTGAGGTCAAACGAAAATCCAAAAACTGCAGTTGAGGAGTTTTGGTTAAATAATGCCGGTCATGTTGAAAGGGCCAGAAAAATGATACAACGATATTACCTCCGGGTTCAGGATGCTAACAGATATTTCACTTCATACCTTGACGGTTGGAAAACCGACAGAGGAATTATTTACATTATTTATGGTAAACCTAATGTTGTTTATAAGAATGATAACCTCGAACGATGGATTTACGGAGAAGAAGGTAATATTATGTCAATCACTTTTGATTTTTTAAAAGTTGAAAACCCATTTACAAACAATGATTACCTGTTAACAAAATCCCCAACGTATAAAGAGTCATGGTATATGGCAGTGAATAACTGGCGTAGATAAAAATTATTAATATATAAATATTGTATTTGCAATGACAAAAAGTATAAGCGAAAAAAATATGATTTATGGCCTCCGGCCGCTAATTGAAGCGTTTTTATCGGGGAAGGAAGTGGAAAAATTATTTTTACAAAAGGGATTAAAGGGAAACCTGGCAGGTGAGCTGCAATCTCTTGCTCATAAAGCCAATACTCCCGTTCAATATGTTCCTTTGGAAAAGATGAACCGGCTTACACGTAAAAACCATCAGGGTGCATTGGGCCTTCTTTCGGTTATTTCTTACGAGCCTATTGATGAACTTGTCCCTTCCCTTTATGATGATGGGAAAGTGCCTCTGTTGCTTATTCTTGATAGGATAACGGATGTTCGAAATTTTGGTGCTATAGCACGTACTGCTGAGTGTGCCGGAGTTCATGCCATTTTAATACCTGTAAAAGGATCAGCAACGATTAATGCCGATGCAATTAAGACATCAGCCGGTGCACTTCATCTGATTCCGGTCCACCGTTCAGAGAACCTCAAAAAAACCATTAATTTTGCAAAAGAAAGTGGTATCCAGATTGTTGCCTGCACTGAGAAGACCGGTGCCACATACGATAGCCTGGATTATACGATCCCAACAGCATTTATCATGGGATCGGAGGAAGATGGCATTTCTTCTGAACTTCTGAAGATGGCCGATCACCAGGTTATGATCCCATTAACCGGTCGTATGGCTTCGTTGAATGTTTCGGTGGCTACAGGAGTTGTTTTGTTTGAGGCTGTAACTCAACGGTTAAAGAAGGATAAAAAATTGTAAAGTGTTGTTTGGCTAATTGATTTTTTGAAAGTTTTACCATGGAATCCTTTGTTTTTAAACATAAGTATTCTTTTTTGCTTGGCCTGGTCATTATTCTTGCCGGGGTATTACGGTTTTGGGATTATGCTGGCTTTTCATACTCAAACGATGAGTTAAGCGCGCTTCTCAGGGTCCGTTTTAACAGCTTTTCTGACCTGGTCAATAAAGGTTTCTATGTTGACGGGCATCCGGGAGGCGTGCAGGTATTTCTTTATTATTGGACCAGGTTATTTGGAAATTCAGAAGCTGCTGTTCGCTTACCTTTTGTTTTTGCCGGTATTTTGACCGTTTGGGTCGCCTATATTGTGTCATCCCGTTGGTTTAACAAGGTAACAGGGTTGTTTGTTGCCTTAACAATAGCCTTTCTTGAATTACCAATCCTGTATAGTCAAATTGCAAGACCTTATGCTACCGGCTTGTTTTTCTCGATGTTGATGGTTTTTTTCTGGACCCGCCTTCTTTTTGACCTGGAAAAGGCGCATAAACCTCGAAAAACAATTTTGTTATTAGGTTATACATTGAGCACTGCTGCATGCATGTATAATCATTATTTTAGTTTTCTTTTTGCCGGCCTGGTTGGTGTCACGGGCCTTTTATTTTTGAATAAAGCAAATGTTAAGCATTACCTTTTAGGAGGATTGGCTAGCATTGTCCTGTTTATTCCGCATGTTCCGATAACAATTAATCATCTTCAGATTGGTGGTGTTGGAGAGTGGCTTGGGAAGCCCGGATTGTATTGGCTAACTGAACATATTTTTTATATTTTTAATGAATCGTATTTACTCCTTCTTTTTGTATTGGCAATTTTTGTCTTCTCAATATTTTTTTCTGTTCGTAAGTTCCGGTTGAACAGATTCCAACTAATCAGCATCGTTTGGTTTTTATTTCCATTTCTTGTTGGTTATTTTTATTCAAGAGAAGTGAATCCGGTATTGCAACATTCAGTATTGATTTTTAGTTTTCCCTTCTTGATTTTTTTCTTGTTTTCTTTCATGGAAAGGCCTTTAGATAAAAACAAACTAATAGCTTTCATTATTCTGGCAATGATTGGGTTATATTCGTTTCTTCTGGATGATAATTACTATAGGAAACAACACTTTGGGGCGTTTAAGGATATTGCTTTTCAGATTTCAGCGTGGGATGAAGCATACGGATCGGAAAATATCACCAAAGCTATAAATATTAACCATCCCTGGTATATTCAATATTACCTTAATCGAAACAATACATCCGTTCAATTTGAACAATACGAGAATAAAGGAGGAATGGACCTGCTGGATTTAAAACACATTGTTGAAGCTGCTTCTGCTGGCTATTTTTTGTATGCATGGACAAAACCGGCACCTTCTGTTATTGAAGATCTTATCAGGGTTAACTTTCCTTTTATTACTAAGAAAATTGATTATGACGGGCTTTCAGCAGTCACTCTCTATTCAAAAAATGATCACAGGCCGGGTTATCCTGAGCAAGTACCGATCCGGGTTGAGACTAACGGCTTTGAAAACCCAGGATTATGGAATGCTGATGAATCGCATCTTGACAACAAAGTAGTATTTAACGGCCAATTTAGCTATCGATTTGACAGTACTGTTTTATACGGCCCGGCTTATTCTGCAAGGATTTCAGACATCAGTGACAAACCATTCCGACTTATAAAAGTTAGCTTGATGGCCTATACTCCCGGAGCGATGTTTAAAACCCCTCTTGTCATTTCTATCGATACCCCGGAGGGCGAAAATTGTTGCTGGGCAGGCACTAACCTGGACTATTATATGGATCCCGGTGTTTGGAATCACGTCTTTTTTCAATATGAGGTACCTGAGGTTCAATCTACATCAAACATATTAAAAATATATGTCTGGAATAACCAGCTTCTTGATTTTTATATTGATGATATTAAAATCGCATTTTATGAGTAGGGGAAGTTATCACACTGTTTTGTTTTTTCTGACTTTGCCATTTTTTTTTAGTGGTTGTGGCAGGACTGTAATTAGATACTGGGATGAAGATGAAGAAAATAAAAAATCTGAAATAAGTTATAAACGGGGAGAGGCTCATGGTACATTTTTTTTGTGGTACCAGAATGGCAATAAGCAGCAAGAGGTGACTTATGAAAATGGTTTAATTCATGGGCATTCAATACGATGGAATTATAATGGGGTTAAGATATCAGAAGAAAATTATGCCCGCAATCTGCTAAATGGAACTTCAATCACCTGGGATTCACAGGGTAATAAACTAACAGTTGAAATGTATTTGAATGATACATTGCATGGTAGGTACGTCTATTTTTATCCAAACGGGCAATTCAAAATTGAAGGAAATTTTTCCCATGGATTATATGACGGTAAATGGGAGTATTATGATGAATCCGGCAATGTGGTAGGTGATGCAACATTTAATCAGGGAAACGGAATTCAACGGGGATATTATTCCAACGGGAAACTTAAAAGAGAAACGATTTACAGAAACAATTTAAAAGAAGGTAAGGAAAAGTGGTTTTATGAAAGTGGCGGTGTTGAAAAAGTGATAGTTTATGTTGGGGGTGAGGTGGTAGGCAGTAGGGAGTAGGCAGGAGACGGGAGACGGGAGACGTGAGTCGGGAAACGGGAATCGGGAAACGGGAAACGGGAGACGGGAAACTGGAAACGGGAAACGGGAAATTGGAGGTAATTTGTCTAGCCCAG
>CBDUSM010000098.1:0-5678 GCA_965369825.1 uncultured Bacteroidales bacterium | reverse complement strand
CTGTTTGTGTTCGCTGTACTGCGGGTAGCAGATATTGTCCGGTTTATTTCCAATAAGAAAAATGAACCTGTTTTTTTGCTGGAATTCAGGTTGAAGGCGTATAAAAAATGGTTGGAAATGACCGAGCCTGAATGGGCTCACCTGGCCTATCAACCTGTTAATTATCAAGATATCATCTATTATGCTGCGCCTAAGAAAAAGCCTGGACTAAAAAACCTGGATGAAGTTGACCCGGAACTGCTTGAAACATTTTCAAAATTGGGTATTTCACTAAAGGAACAGAAGAGATTAACAGGAGTAGCAGTTGATGCTGTATTTGATAGTGTATCAGTTAAAACTACATTTTCAGAAACACTTGAAAAGCTCGGGATTATTTTCTGCTCTTTTAGCGAGGCTGTTAAAAATCATCCTGATCTTGTTAAGAAGTATCTGGGAAGTGTTGTCCCCAGGGGTGATAATTATTTTGCCGCCCTTAACGCTGCTGTTTTTAGTGATGGTTCATTTTGTTATATTCCAAAAGGTGTTCGTTGCCCGATAGAGCTGTCTACTTATTTCAGGATTAATGCCGCCAATACCGGACAGTTTGAAAGGACGTTGATCATTGCTGACGAAGGAAGTTATGTCAGCTATATGGAAGGATGTACTGCTCCTCAACGCGATGAAAATCAGTTGCATGCAGCAGTTGTTGAGATTATTGCCATGAAAGATGCAGAGGTTAAATATTCAACCGTACAGAATTGGTATCCGGGCGATAAAAATGGTATAGGAGGTATTTATAACTTTGTTACCAAACGTGGGATATGTAAAGGAAACCATTCAAAGATATCATGGACACAGGTTGAAACAGGATCGGCCATAACCTGGAAATACCCAAGTGTTATATTGTTGGGAGATAATTCAGTTGGGGAATTTTATTCGGTTGCAGTCACTAATAATCATCAACAGGCCGATACGGGGTCGAAAATGATCCATATTGGAAGAAACACCAAAAGTACGATCATTTCCAAAGGCATATCTGCCGGGTTTAGTAATAATAGCTACCGGGGGTTAGTTAAGGTTATGAAGAAAGCCACTAACTCCAGAAACTTCTCCCAATGTGACTCATTGTTATTAGGCGATAAGTGCGGTGCACATACATTCCCGTATATTGAGGCAGCGAATCAATCATCCATTGTTGAGCATGAAGCTACTACATCGAAGATTTCAGATGATCAACTGTTATATTGCCGGCAAAGGGGGATTAGTACAGAGAACGCCATTGGATTGATTGTAAACGGTTATGCCAAAGATGTGCTGAGGAAGTTACCCATGGAGTTTGCCGTTGAAGCGCAAAAACTCCTTGCTATTAGCCTTGAAGGAAGTGTTGGATAAGGAATAAAGGTTCACATATTACGTAGTATTAAAAAACAAAAACCTAGTATATAATGTTAAGTATAAAAGACCTTAAAGTATCTATTGAAAATAAGGAGATCATTAAAGGATTGAACCTTGAGGTAAATGCTGGTGAGGTGCATGCTATTATGGGACCAAATGGAACAGGGAAAAGTACACTCGCCTGGGCCATTGCCGGCAATGAAATGTATGACATAACAGGAGGGTCAATTACTTATAATGGATATAATTTGCTAGATATTAGTCCCGAGGAAAGAGCTTGTGAAGGTATCTTTTTGGGCTTTCAATATCCTGTGGAGATTCCCGGTGTGAGCATGACAAACTTCATGCGGACAGCAATGAACGAACAACGAAAATATAAGGGATTAGACCCTGTCCCTGCTGGGGAGTTTTTGGCGAAGATGGAGGAAAATAAACAATTGGTCGAGATTGACTCAAAGCTGGTAAACCGTTCGGTAAACGAAGGGTTTTCCGGAGGAGAAAAAAAGAAAAATGAAATTTTGCAGATGCTCATGCTTGATCCTAAACTGGCTATTCTGGATGAAACAGATTCAGGGCTTGATATTGATGCACTTAGGGTTGTAGCTAATGGTGTTAATAAATTCCGCTCGGAAACCAATGCCATTGTGGTTATTACTCATTATCAGCGATTGCTTGATTATATAGTCCCTGATTTTGTTCATGTGCTTTACAAGGGTAAAATAGTGAAATCAGGAGGAAAAGAACTTGCTCTGGTGCTGGAAGCAAAAGGATACGAGTGGTTGAAGGATAAGTAAAATTGTTTTAATTAAACTATGGAAGCTTTTTTATCAAAAGAGGAATTCAAACATAAACTCATTCAGAGTTTTGTGAATAACCGTAAGGTTATTTGTAAAAATGATACACCTTTGATTACAGAGATCCGGAATAAAGCGCTCGAAACTTTTAAGGAATTGGGGTTGCCGGATCAAAGCCTTGAAAGGTGGAGGCATACTGACCTGAGGAAGCCATTGTCGTATGAGTATATTCATCCTTTTAAACCTAATGATGAGGATGTTGATGCAGATACGTTGTTGCAATGTGAAGTGCCTGATTTTGAAACCCATCTTGTAAGTCTTTTAAATGGATGGTTTGTGCCAAAACAAAAACAATTAATTGTCTTCCCTGATGGAACAATCATTGGCAGTTTGGCAATAGCCATGATTGAGCACCCAAAATTTGTCGAAGATTCTTTTTCGAAATACGATAATTATAGGAGAAATGGCCTTGATGCATTAAATACAGCCTTTGCCCAGGATGGTATTTTTATTTATGTTCCTGATAATGTTGAGGTGAAAAGTACTATCCAGATGGTCAATATGATCAATCAGGATGAAAATATTTTTATTCAAAACAGAAACCTGATTATTTTAGGTAAAAACAGCAGGCTCACATTGGTACATTGTGATGATTCACTGAGTTATGGACGAAGCTTTACCAATTCTGTAACTGAAGTTATGTTGGCTGAAAACAGTTTCATCGACCACTATAAGCTTCAGAATATTAACGACCAATCGTCATTGATCAATTCAACCTATTTTCATATGGAAGATCATAGCGGGTTGTCGACTAATGGTATCGTATTGAATGGCGGACTTATTAGAAACGATACACATGTGAAAATTAACGGACAGGGGTGTAATGCAAATGTTTTTGGATTGTACCTTGTTGATAAGAATCAACATGTTGACAATCAGGTTTATGTTGATCATGTCAAACCCAACAGTATCAGTGATGAATTGTTTAAAGGGATTATAGACGATCAGGCCAAAGCTGTGTTCAACGGTCATATTCTGGTACACCGTGATGCCCAGCGGACAAGTGCAAACCAACGAAATAAAAACATACTGCTTACTGATAAAGCAATTGTTAATACCAAACCATTTCTTGAAATCTATGCTGACGATGTAAAATGCAGTCATGGTGCAACTGTTGGACAGCTTGATGAGGACGCCCTTTTTTACATTAGATCAAGAGGGCTTTCGGAAGATAATGCGAGGATGCTATTGATGTATGCTTTTGCAGCAGAGGTAATTAATAAAATATCGATCGATGCATTGCGTTTCCGTATCGACGACCTGGTGAAAAAACGCCTGCGTGGTGAATTGTCAATATGCGATCAATGTGTTTTGAATTGCAGAACAAAAGAAAATACCATATCATTCGATATTGATATGAGCAAGATCTAACCCATGACTTTAGTCGTGGGCTAACAGGTCCAAATCTTACAAATGTGACCATAAACATCGAAAATATAAGAAAAGATTTTCCGATTCTGGGGCAGCAGGTCTATGGAAAACCATTAGTCTATCTGGATAATGCGGCCACAACACAGAAGCCTCAGCAGGTTATTCAGGCAATTTCTGATTATTATACTTTATTTAATAGTAATATTCATCGCGGCGTACATTATTTAAGCCAGGAGGCAACACAAGCATTTGAGGATTCAAGGGAAATTATCCGGCAGTTTATCAATGCAGAAAATAAAAGGGAAATTATCTTTACCAAAGGTGCTACTGATTCATTAAATATTATTGCTTCCAGTTTTGCAAAAAGCTTTATCAATCAAGGAGACGAGATCATTATTTCTTCGCTCGAACACCACTCGAATATTGTTCCATGGCAGTTTGTTTGTAATGAAAGAGGAGCTAAGCTGAGAATTATTCCGCTGAATGAGATTGGTGAGATCGATATGGCCGCTTTCCAAAAACTTATTAATAATAGAACCAGGATTGTTGCTGTTGCTCATGTTTCTAATGCTTTGGGGACCATTATTCCTGTTAAAGAAATAATAGAGATTGCTCATAAACATGCCATACCTGTTTTGATTGATGGAGCGCAGGCTGTTCCTCACATGAAAGTGGATGTTCGTGATCTGGATTGTGATTTTTACTGTTTCTCGGCACATAAAATGTATGGCCCAATGGGAATAGGAATTTTATTCGGAAAGGAAGAATTCCTCAAAAAAATACCTCCGTATCAGGGGGGTGGTGAAATGATAAAAATCGTAACATTCGAAAATAGTACATACGGCGATTTGCCCTTTAAATTTGAAGCCGGCACACCAAATGTAGCTGGGGTAGCTGGTTTTAAAGCAGCCATTGATTATTTGAATAACCTGGGGATGGAACAGGTCACAGCTTATGAGTCAAGCCTTTATAAATACGCTGTTGATGCTTTAAAAAATATTAATGGATTACGGATAATTGGATCAGGTACGCATAAAACCAGTGTTATTTCATTTGTAATGAAGGGGATTCATCACTATGATGCAGGGACTATTCTGGATAGATTTGGGATAGCAGTGAGAACAGGACATCACTGCGCTCAGCCGGTAATGGACCTTTTTCATATCCCTGGTACTATTCGTGCATCATTCGGTTTATATAACACGCATCAGGAAGTGGATAAGCTGGTAGAGGCATTACTGAAACTGAAAGAGATGTTTGGAAATTAATAATGGTTCTAAAGCGCTAAGCAAATGACAATTGCTGAAACACAAAACAAGATTATAACAGAATTTCAATATTTTGACGATTGGACGGAGAAATACAGTTACCTGATCGAACTGGGTGGGTCTTTACCTGTTTTGGATGAAAAGTTTAAAACAAAAAGTAATTTGATATCAGGTTGTCAGTCAAGGGTTTGGTTGCATGCTGTATATGAAGATGGAAAAATCCGGTTTGAAGCTGATAGTGACGCTGTTATCACCAAAGGGATCATTAGTATGTTGATCCGCGTGTTTTCCGGGCAAACTCCGGATGATATCATCAACGCATCACTCGATTTTATTGATCAGATTGGATTAAAGGACCATTTATCTCCAACCAGGTCGAACGGGTTGATTTCTATGATCAAACAATTGAAACTTTATGCTCTTGCATTTAAAACAAAAAACGAATAATAATCAATGAAAAATGGTGTAGATAAAAGAATGCTGGAAGAAGAAATAAAGAGTAGGCTAAAGACGATTTATGACCCTGAACTCCCGGTTAATATTTATGACCTTGGACTTGTGTATGAATTTGGGGTCGACGATGATTTCATTGCTTCTATTACAATGGCACTTACTGCCCCGAATTGTCCGGTTGCTGAGTCTTTACCACAGGAGGTCAGGGAAACAATTCAACAAATTGTGGGGATTAAAGATGTAAAACTGGAGATTGTTTTTGATCCTCCCTGGGATCAGGACATGATGACGGAGGAAGCACGTTTAGAGCTGGGCTTTTTATAATTATATCACTACACTAAATATTTCAAAAAACCAT
>CBDUSM010000097.1:0-5783 GCA_965369825.1 uncultured Bacteroidales bacterium | reverse complement strand
CTTCCGAGTGGGTGTGCTCATGCTCATGCTGGACACACACATTGACTATTGGTTTTAAATTTTAAGAGTATAATAAATGATTCGATTTAAAGCTACGTATGCCTAATAAATTGCAAAGCACATGTGCTCCCTATTACTGCGCAAAATGCTTTGCAATAGGACGTCGGGGGCAAGGCTGTTTAACTCAACCAACAGAAAAGAGTAGATGGTCCGCCTATGCAGATGCAAATCCCCCCAGTCAATTAGAAGATGATATCCGAGTCGAAAAAATTAGGCCCGGAATTTTGGTTTTTATTATTTAACCAGTACTTTTGACTGCCATTATCTAAAATAGTGAACAAATAAGAACACAAATCAGTACTTGGAGTGCTTAACAAGATATACTGCCATGAACTGTCCTGCTTGTAAAACTTCGATGATCATTCTGGAACTCCACCAGGTGGAAATTGATTATTGTCCGAATTGTAAAGGAATCTGGCTTGATACCGGAGAACTGGAATTACTGATCGAAGATGAAACTGAGAAAGAAAGACTTCTTAGCTCTTTCAGGAAACAGGAACAGACGAAAGAGAAGAAGTACAGGTGCCCTGTTTGCCGTAAAAAAATGGACAAAGTATTGCTAAATGATGATGATCCCGTAATAATCGATAAATGTAAAAAGAGCCATGGGCTCTGGTTCGATAAAAATGAACTATACTTGTTGTTGGATAAAACCAATGCCGGCAAAGATAATAAGGTTCTCAATCTCCTTAATGATATGTTTAATTATGAAACAGGCACAAAGGCAGAAGAATCTTAACATTTAATATTTATATAGAACAATTACAACTAAAACTATTAATTTATGAATGTAGTATTTATTTTTCTTGGAATAGTATTGATCCTGGTTTTTTATATTATCGGGGTCTATAATTCATTAGTAAAACTAAGGAACCAGGTAAAAAATGCCTGGTCGCAAATTGATGTCCAGTTAAAAAGACGGCACGATCTCATCCCAAACCTTATTGAGGCCGTAAAAGGATACATGAAACATGAAAGAGGAACGTTAGACAGTGTAACCAATGCAAGGGCGCAAGCAATGGGTGCTCAAACAGTGGGTGAAAAATCAGCAGCCGAAGGATTGCTTAGTGGGGCACTCGGCAAATTGCAAATTGCTGTTGAAGCTTATCCCGACCTTAAAGCAAACCAAAATTTCCTCTCTCTTCAGGAAGAGCTTACATCCACTGAGAATAAAATTTCTTTTTCCCGCCAGAATTATAATGATCAGGTTTTATTCTTTAATAATAAAATTCAGATGTTCCCTTCCAATATCGTTGCGGGAATGTTTAATTATAATGAAGAAGAGTTTTTTGAAATCGAAGAACCGATTGAAAAAGAAGTACCTAAAGTTGATTTCACTTAGGCTGGTTTATTCATTTTTTCTATCTTTATTATGTGGGAGCTGATACAGGCAAACAAAAGAAAATCATTTTTCCTTTTCATTGGGATGACCATATTACTTCTCTTACTTGGTTATTTCATAGGAAGTGCAATTGACCCTTACAGTGGTGGCGTCACCGGTATTGTTATCGCGTTGATAATTTTATTCATTTTGAATATGATAAGCCGTTACTCCGGCAGTAAAATACTGCTGTCTGTCAGTAATGCAAAAGAAGTAACTAAAAAAGTTCACCCTCAACTTTTTAATGTGGTGGAAGAGATGCGCATTGCCTCTAACCTACCGGCTATGCCCAAAATATATATTATCAATAGTTCAGCTCCAAATGCATTTGCAACAGGCCGCGATCCTAAAAACAGTGCTATTGCTGTTACTGCAGGGCTGTTATCAATGCTTAACAGGGATGAACTGCAAGGTGTTGTAGCGCATGAAACATCGCATATTTTAAACAGGGATATACGGTTTATGACCTATGCCAGTATAATGTTAGGTACTATTGTATTGATCTCTGAAGTTTTTCTGAGAGGGATGTTTTATTCATCGCTCGCAGGACGTCGATCAAGCTCATCCCGCGAAGGTGGACAAGGACAGATGATCATCATGATCATTGCCATCGCATTGTCTATTCTTGCCCCAATTTTTGCAACACTCCTTTATTTTGCTATCTCCAGGAAACGGGAATATCTTGCCGATGCATCTGCTGTTCGACTGACTCGTTACCCTGAAGGGCTGGCTTCAGCCCTGGAAAAGATAGCTGGCTCACATGAAGAGCTCAAAACAGCAACAAAAGTCACTGCACCGCTTTATATTAATAACCCTTTAAAACGTAAAGGCAGAAAAGCATCGAGTCTGCAAAGCACTCATCCCCCTATACATGAAAGGATAAAAATCCTGAGGAACATGGCCCATGGAGCTAATTTCAGCAATTACCAGGAAGCATTTTCCAATGTGAAAGGTTCTACAAACCCTATTATTCCAGCTTCAGGGTTAACTGATAAGGAAAATATTCAAATCAGAAAAGGGCAAGCAGGAAAAGGAAAAATTAAAACTGCACGGCAATCAAAACGAAACTTAGAGGATTTAATGCTGAATGTTGATCATTATGATTTCATCAACTGCGTTTGTGGTTTAAAAATGAAAGTGCCACCAGGATTCTCAGGAAAAGAGATTTCATGCCCGCGTTGTGGACGAAAACACAAGACAATAAAATAGGCTACTCTTTTGACTCTTCGGTAACTCTATTATATTCTTCCGTAAGCAACTGAAGGTCAGTCTTTAACTGCTTCTTTTCTGCTTCACATACTGACAGGTCATCTTTGATATCTGAACATTCATGTTCTAACTTACCTTTTTCTACCTTAAAATCGGCGACCTGACTATTTAACCGGGTTATCTCTTTTAGATAATGTGTGATCTTTTGTTCCAGTTTTGATGTAAGTGTTGTCATTATTAAAAGTTATGTTAGTTGTATGTAAGATAGCCATTAGCCTTTTCCTTTTCCTCTTCTTCAGCATCCAACTTAATAGGTTGTACCTTGCCTCAGCAAATGTGATATTCTATTTATATATCTTTAAGCGTTGCCCTGTCAGTATGATGTCAGGGTTGGAAAGGCTATTGTCTTTAGCAATTCGCTTATAGCCAAACCCATCCCCATAGGAAGCCTCAGCTATTTCAAATAACGTTTCACCCTTTTTAACAATATAAACCTGATAGGGGTCCTTGCTGGTTGCAACGTCTGCTGAAACACTTTTTTTCATTTGTGATAACTCACCCTCAAGGTGTGAAATTACTGAATCCTGATGTTTGATGATGGCTTCTGAATCGTGAAGGGATTTCATAAGCTGATCATTTTCTGCCGTGAAAACCTGGATTTCGTTTTCAAACTGTTCTCGATTTACATCGTTTTTGAAGTCATTTCCTTCAATAGGGGCAAATAACCATGCCAGGCAAAATAGTACGGCCAAAATAAAAAAGAAAATCAGTAATCCTAATCCGTATTTTCGTTTCTTATTAAGAGACCATAACAAGCTATATGCCTGAAGGTCGGCATGGCAGTTTGGACATTCATTTATTTCCCTCGCTAAACCTGTTGTTTGACAAACCGGACATTTCATTTTTTTTACTTTTTTGATTCGTTTATAAAATTAGTAAATATTTACACGAAAAACAAGCTTTCCGGAAAATAAATACATTTCAAATGCCACACAGAGCCTTCGTATTAATTTTTTCGCAGTTTATGTGTATTTTTGTGTGAAATTATTTATGTCGGTTTGTAAAAACATATTTAAAGAATGGCAAAAATCCTGGTAGTAGATGATGAGAAAAGTATTCGAAACACGTTGCGTGAGATATTGGAATATGAAAAGTTTGAAGTTAATGATGCCAATGATGGAATGACAGCACTTGAGTTGATCGGGAAAAACAATTACGATGTAATTCTATGTGATATCAAAATGCCTCAAATGGATGGTATTGAGGTGTTAGAAAAGGCGATCGGGCTAACTGATACCCCTGTTGTTATGATCTCAGGACATGGCACAATAGAAACAGCCGTTGAAGCAATAAAAAAAGGGGCTTATGATTACATTGCCAAGCCATTAGATCTTAACAGGCTGCTAATTACTATCCGCAATGCTATGGATAAGTCCACACTTATCTCCGAAACCAAAATCTTGCGGAAAAAAGTCAGTGGTTCAATTGAAATGATTGGTGAGTCGGATGAAATGAAACAAATAAAAGAAATGATAAACAGAGTGGCACCTACTGATGCCCGGGTTTTGATTACAGGGAAAAGCGGCACAGGAAAAGAGTTGGTTGCCCGGTGGTTACATGCTAAAAGCAATCGGGCTCATGGTCCGTTTGTCGAAGTTAATTGTGCAGCAATCCCATCAGAGCTTATCGAGAGTAAGCTATTTGGACATGAAAAAGGTTCCTTTACTTCTGCCATTAAACAACGCAAAGGCGATTTTGAATTGGCCAATGGCGGCACCCTTTTTCTGGATGAAATTGGAGATATGAGCCTGTCAGCCCAGGCTAAAGTACTTAGAGCCTTGCAGGAAAATACAATCATGCGCGTTGGAGGAGAAAAATCTATTCCGGTAGACGTCAGAATCATCGCCGCTACAAACAAGAACGTGAACGAAGAAATAGAAAAACAACAATTCAGAGAAGATTTATATCACAGGTTAAGTGTTATCTTAATTCATATACCTACTTTGCATGAAAGAAAAAATGATATTCCTCTTATTACTAATCACTTCCTGAAAGAGATCTGTGAAAATCAGGGGAAACCGCAGATGGAACTTACCAGCGACGCACACGAAGAATTAAAAAAACTGAAATGGACAGGGAATGTCAGGGAGCTAAGAAATGTGATCGAACGATTGGTGATTCTTTGCGATATGACAATTACCGCTGAGGATGTTATCACTTATGCCCAACCACTTCAGCAAAATAAAGGCAATTAGCCGGGTATATGATTTCTCACGCTGTTTGTTTATATATGCATAAGAGAAATTATATCGATATGTAAATAATTATGAAGCACTCCAGGGTCCCCACATATTATGGTTTCAGAATATTTTTTCTGGCAACATTCATCTATTACTTTCTTGTAACTCCTTTTATAGGGGTGCAATTCCTTAAATATGCTCCGTTACTCATTGAAAAAGGGGAACAAAATTCACAAGGACAAAATCAGGAGACAGGGGCGTTGAATACTACTTTTATCAGCGTAAACATTCACCCGGCAGGTCAGCAAAACCCTGATAGCACTTTGTTACAGGAAGATTCAATTGACCTTGAAAATTTCAACCTTGTCATCAACCCGTTAAGCGGTAACATCAATACAATAGCCGATAATACAGAGCGCACAGAAATGGGAGGCATTACTGTTGGGGCAACCCAGCAAAACGACACTGAAAAGAACCCAATGACAACGTCATTCAATCTTCTTCTCAAAATGCTCATAATCATTTTCCTTGCCGGGTTCCTGTTCAATTTGCCTTTTAAGAGATATTTTATGAGGAAACGGAAGAACAAGAGGATATCAAAAAAACTTTTTTCTTTCTGCAAAAAGCTATTGCTACACACACCATGGATCAACAGCAGTATTTTTTTTATTGCTTTTCTCATAAATACCGGATACATGATATATGTGATTTTCAGTCCGGATCAGTTCAGTGATGAAGCGCACAAACAAATCTTTACTCAATTTTTCTACGTTTCACTTGTCTCCTCCCTTCTTTCTTTACTATTTGTCTATTTCTGGCAGAAACACCGCGTACATATTAAATACCTTGAACATATTTATACGGCAGAAGAGCTCAGGAACAGGATATTCAAT
>CBDUSM010000096.1:0-5822 GCA_965369825.1 uncultured Bacteroidales bacterium | reverse complement strand
AAACACTCATTAATACTACAAAAAACCCTACCGGGTTTCAAAAAAAGTCACTAAATTTAAATTTATTCCCCAATAATTTTAACCAAAAGCCTTTTTCTTCTCATGCCATCAAACTCACCATAAAATATTTGTTCCCATGGCCCAAAGTCCAATTTTCCATCCGTCACGGCTACAACTACTTCTCGTCCCATGACAGTACGCTTAAGATGAGCGTCAGCATTATCTTCATACCCATTATGCCTGTACTGAGAATAAGGTTTCTCAGGAGCCAGTTTTTCCAGCCATACCTCATAATCATGATGCAATCCGGATTCATCATCATTAATAAAAACGCTGGCAGTGATATGCATTGCATTAACCAGGCATAATCCTTCCTGAATACCGCTTTCTGCAAGGCAGGAATTAACCTCCGGGGTAATATTAATTAGTTGCCTTCTGGTTGGTGTGTTATACCAAAGTTCTTTACGATACGATTTCATATTATTTACCTTTAGATTTAAAACAATAAGTTTCACATCTCAACGAATAACGGAACGATGCCTGCATGTTCCATTAATGTCAAATCAGTTCCATCGGAAACTTCCAACCTCAACCAACCAAATAATTCACCATCACTATTCACAACCTTCAAGCCCAGGTACTGATTTGCAGCATCTTTCCATACCCCCTGGTGATTTTGGCCAAGGCTATCATTAAAAATGTAAGAATAAATCAAAACCGAAGAGTCGCTCCAAAGTAAAGTAGCATCAATCATTCCATTAAATCTGATGGTATCAGCCCAACTCATATTACTCTCCAAAACTGCTACCTCATTATTATTCAATGGAATAATCTTATTAGAAAAATTACCCTGACCCGACGACTCTGAACCAAAAAAGACGATTTTAAAGTCACTATACGAATCGCTATTCAAATCAATAAAATATTCGGAAGTTGATTGAGGAGGATTAAATTGAAATTCATAATCCGGATCAAAATCATAGTAAACAATTCCTTTTTCGTTTTTCTCACCGGCAAGAATGTATGGCCGGATATACCTGACTTCTTCCTCATGGCAGGAATATATTGATGTACAAATCAATAAACAAAAAACAAAGTATTTTAAATCCCCCATGGCTTTTTTTTAATGCTGTAAAATTACAATATTTACTGATCACCTTGCGCCTTGTTTCTTTTTAAAATAATAACTATTTTTGCAGTCCTTTAAAATGAAGGTTAAATTAAATTGCGGATGTGGCGGAATTGGTAGACGCGCTAGACTTAGGATCTAGTGCCGTAAGGCGTGGGGGTTCGAGTCCCTTCATCCGCACAAATCAGATTATTGCTACAAGACACAAGCTACAAGAAAAGACAGGGTAAAAGGCTATTTTATGCTTGCAAGAACCAAACATTTATTAAATTGATCCGTACTGCCAAAGAAGCTTGTAGCTTATAGCTTGCGGCTTGAGACTTCATCAACATAACTAATAACTTTAAAAACAAAGAAAAACAGTAACTATCATATGAACATTACACAGGAAAGCACTGGCAATCTTACAGCAACGGTAAAAGTGGAAATTATTGAAACAGACTACCAGGAAGAGGTTGAGAAAGCATTAAGAGATCACAGACGTAAAGCTGCCATTCCCGGGTTCAGGCCTGGAAAAGTACCATTTGGCATGATAAAAAAAATGTATGGCAAAGCAGTTCTCGCTGAAGAAGTAAACAAAATACTTTCCGAATCTCTTGAAAATTATTTAAAAGAAAATAAAATCGAAATACTCGGCCAACCCTTGCCTGGCAAAGAAAAAGAGAGTGATATAGATTTTGATATTCAGAAAGATTTTGAATTTTATTTTGATATTGGCCTGACACCTGATTTTGACTTATCCCTTTCAGATAAAATCGAAGTAAATTATTATACCATCAATGCTGATGATAAAATGCTGGACAATCAAATTCAGGAAATAAGACACAGGCATGGTGTTATGTCAGAAGTTGATATTACAAAAGAAGGCGATCTTGTTAAAGGCGACCTGACCGAACTGGACGAAACAGGAGAGAAAAAAATTGATGGCATTGTTAATACAACAACTATTTCATTGAATTACATCAAAGATGAAGATGCCAGAAAAAAATTCATCGGCATTAAAAAAGGTGATCAGGTTATTTTTAATCCTTTAAAAGCTACGGGGAATGCTGTTGAAACAGCTTCTATGCTAGGCATCCAAAAAGAAGATACCGAAAAAATGAACTCCGACTTCAGCTTTTCCGTAAATGAAATATCGCGGTTAATGCCAGCTGACCTTAATGAAAATTTCTATAACCTTGTCTTTCCTGGCGAAGATCTGAAATCAGAAGAAGCATTCAGGCAAAGGGTTCGCAAAGATATGTCTAACTCATTCGTTGTTGATAGTGATAAGCAATTTATGAATGAAAGCGTGATTGCACTTGTAAATGAGGCTGATATTTCACTTCCTGATGATTTTTTAAGAAGATATATTCTTGAAATAAACCAGAATAAGTTGACCGCAGAGAAACTTGATGGAGACTTCGACAACTACCTCCGTTCGATGAGGTGGCAACTCATTGAGAACCAAATAATAAAAGACCATGAACTGAATGTCACCGATAAAGATATCCAACATTATATCCGCAGTTATTTCACGGCACAATTCTTTAAAACAGATGAAGAAAAAGAGGATGAAAGCACCAAAGAGAGGTTAGATAGTTTGGTTAAAATGGTTATGGAAAATAAAGAAGAAGTAAAAAAGATTTACGACCACATTTACGATAACAGGTTAAGAGAACTGTTGAAATCAACAATAAAAATCAATAATAAAGAAATTTCTTACGAGGAATTTGTTAAACTAGTATCTGAAACCAAACTTTAATCTCTCATTATGAATTCAAACGATTTTAGAAATTTCGCCATTAAACATCATGGCATCAGCAGCATGACTTTTGACAGTTATACCTCTATGATCAGTAATTTCATCTCTCCTACTATCATAGAAGAACGCCAGCTTAATATTGCTACTATGGATGTTTTCTCAAGGTTGATGATGGACAGAATTATTTTTCTGGGTGTTGCCATTGATGATTATGTTGCCAATGTAATTCAGGCACAATTATTATACCTTGAATCGACTGATTCAAAAAAGGATATCACAATCTACCTCAATACCCCGGGTGGTTCTGTGTATGCAGGTTTAGGCATCTATGATACGATGAGGTATATTGGTCCTGACATAGCAACTATTTGCACAGGGATGGCAGCATCAATGGGAGCTATTCTGTTGTGTTCCGGAACAAAAGGTAAACGGACAGCATTGAAACACTCCAGAATTCTTATTCATCAACCAATTGGTGGAGCTCAAGGCCAGGCTTCCGATATCGAGATTACGGCAAGAGAAATAGCGAAAATCAAAAAAGAATTATATGAAATAGTTGCTCTCCACTCAGGGCAAACATATAAAAAAATCTGGAAAGACGGCGACAGGGATTACTGGATGACAGCTCAAGAAGCCAAAGCCTACGGGATGATAGATGAAGTGCTTATTAAAAACAAATAAGATCAGGGTTAGGAATTAAACTTTTATATGTTTTTTACGTATTAGAGAGAGATTATGACTAAAGATAGCGAAAAATGTTCATTTTGTGGCAGGCTGAAAAAAGATACTAATATTCTTATTACCGGCCTTGATGCCCATATTTGTGATTACTGTGTTACACAGGCACAAACTATTATCAATGAAGAATTTTCAACAAAGAGTAGTGAACAGCTCAGCGGCATTGAACTTCTTAAGCCTGTTGAAATAAAAAAACACCTTGATCAATATGTTATCGGGCAAGAAGAGGCTAAAAAAGTGATATGCGTTGCAGTTTACAACCACTTTAAACGAATTATGCAGCCTTTTGATCCACGTAATGAGGATGATGTTGAAATTGAAAAGTCAAATATCATTTTAGTTGGAGAAACCGGCACAGGAAAAACCTTATTAGCCCGTACTATCGCAAGAATATTACGGGTACCTTTTTGTATTGCTGATGCTACTATTCTTACCGAAGCGGGGTATGTGGGAGAAGATGTTGAGAGTATTCTTTCAAGGCTGTTGCAAGCTGCTGATTATAATGTGGAATCTGCTGAAAGAGGTATTGTTTTTATCGATGAGATAGATAAGATAGCGAGAAAAAGTGACAATCCATCCATTACGCGTGATGTATCTGGAGAAGGTGTTCAACAAGCACTTTTAAAACTCCTGGAGGGTTCTATTGTAAACGTTCCTCCACAGGGTGGCAGAAAACATCCTGAACAAAAAATGATCCAGATCAATACCCAGAATATTTTGTTTATTACAGGAGGCGCTTTTGACGGAATTGGGTTAAAAATCGCATCACGATTACATACCAATATAATTGGTTATAATGTTGACAAGAAGCTATATGCCATTGATAAGGACAACCTGCTTCAATACATCTCACCTCCGGATCTAAAAAACTTTGGCTTGATCCCCGAAATTGTGGGTAGGCTACCTGTTGTTACCTACTTGAACCCTCTCGACAAAGAAACCCTAAAGCGTATTCTTATTCAACCCAAAAATGCCATTATCAAACAGTTTATTAAATTGTTGGAGATGGATAATATCACCCTGACTTTTGATGAAAAGGTTTATGATTACATTGTTGATAAGTCTATTGAATACAAACTGGGCGCCAGGGGGCTACGCTCTATCCTTGAGGCCATTATGACTGATGCAATGTTTGAATTCCCTTCCGATAAATCCGTCAAAAAAATCAAAATCACCAAATCATATGCTGAAAAACAATTAAGTAAAACAAATATTTCCAGGCTGAAAGTAGCCTAAAGTCAGCACATGGCATAATAGTTGGTTTGCTTCTTTCAGGATGAAGATACATCAGTTTTTGCTCACAATTTTCTTTTCAGTTATTTTAGCCTGTTACAGTTATGGACAGGAATATAAAAGCACTATTGTTCTTGCCCGTGTTGTTGATGGTGACACATTGATTATTATGAATCTCCCAACCGTTTATATCACCGGCACCATGATATTCAAGAACAAACGTAAGGCAAAAAAGTATAGCCGGTTAGTTTACAATGTAAAAAAAGCATATCCTTACGCCTACCTTGCAGGCATCAAATTAGAAAAATACAATGAGATTCTTGAAAGTGTTACAGATAAAAAAGAGAGGAAAATAATTTTAAAACAAGCAGAGAAAGAGCTACTTGATGAATATGGCGATGAATTGAAAAAACTGACCTTCTCGCAAGGAAAAATATTACTAAAATTAATCGACAGGCAATCAGGTAACACTTCATATGAGCTTGTAGCCGACCTTCGCGGTAAATTTTCAGCCTTCTTCTGGCAATCGCTGGCCCGCATTTTTAGCTATAACCTGAAAGTCCATTACGATCCTGAAGGAGATGATAAAGAGATAGAGCAAATTGTTCAATTGATTGAGCAGGGGGAGATTTAACATGAACAGCTTATTTGTGTGAGCAATGGTTACTTGCCCCTACCCTCCTGTTTTGTGCGGTAAATTTTCTTTAAATTTTAATTATTTGTAAGACTGTTAGTTATAAGAATAATAACTTAAATTTGGGTGTCCTGATGCTGCAGTACTTTGTAATTCCTTATTGGTTATTTATTATTTCTGATTTAAATTTTTAATTTTTATTCCTCATTATTCCGATTCCTCTCAGCAGTTTCTTTACCAGGCAAATCATGGGGTGAAAGATTTTTTTCCTGATTGCAGAAGTTCATAATACAAGCATTCCTCATTAGCTCTTTAAAGTAAGCCTTGGCCAAATGCTGGGCTAA
>CBDUSM010000095.1:0-5838 GCA_965369825.1 uncultured Bacteroidales bacterium | reverse complement strand
GGAGGGTATTATGAAAACACAAACTTCAATACTGGTAATTGACGATGAAGCTGTAGTTTGCGAGAGCTTCAAGAAAATTTTAACCAATAAGGGGTATAAAGTTGACACTAAAAGCCACCCACATGAAGGATTAAAATTAGCTACGTCACATGCTTATGACCTAATTTTTCTTGACTTAATAATGGAAGAAATGGATGGTATGGAGTTACTTCAGAATCTTAGAAAGAAAGACCCTGATGTGCCAGTAGTCATCGTTACTGGTTATCCAAGCATGTCTACAGCAATAGAGTCAGTCAGATTACGTGCATCAGATTACATTTTAAAGCCATTTACACCAGAAGAGATTCTTAAATCAGTTGACAATGTTTTGCGGCAGAAGGATATGTTGGACAAAGATGCTAAAGCCAGATCAGCTAAACATTTAGAAATCCTGGAATGGGAACCGGCTGGGAAACCGTTTTGTTTCTATGAATCTGCATGGCTACAAAAAGGTAAGGATGGGTCAGTCAGAGTGGGTGGACAAATTCCCAATCTTTTTCTCAATAATATTCAGGAAGTACGAGTTCCGGAAGTCAATAGCATCGTTTATTGTGGTTTGCCTTTATCTGCTGCTGTTTTAAGTGATGATTCAAAGATCATGGTTCCGTCTCCTCTGACAGGTAGAGTAATTGATGTAAATTATGAAATTGCTGAAACTCCTTCCCTTGCCGAAAGGAATAATTTTAATGAGAGTTGGATTGCCAGGATTTTTCCTAAAGATCAGGAAAAGATTAGCCAAGAGACACACACCCGTAATGTGACGCTTCTTTGTAAAGAGAAAGAATCAGAAAAAGCATATCTACCCCGACTTGATGATCTGGGATGCAATGTTACTTGCGTTCATACGGTGGGAAAGGCTGTGAAGGCTCTGACTGGAGAGAAAAATAAAGTAATTATGGTAGATTCGGTTTCGCTTTTGGATGCCGGCCCTGATTATGTTCATGAAATAAATTTTGAACTCCCTGATGCTAAAATAATAGTAATTGATAGGAAAGATTCAAAATTTGAGGAAGCCTATCGTAAAGCTAAAATACTTTATTACTGTGTTGATTCAGTTTTTAACAATGAAATTTTGGATATTCTTTTTTGTGTTTTTACCTCTTTCAATACTCCTGAAGTTCTGGAAACACAAAAACCAGATTCCCTTCCGAATTCGATTAGTAGAATACATATTACTAACAGGCATAGTAAAAAAGTAACATTGCTCGTTTTCGGAGAATTGATGTATCATAGTAAAGGTATAGGGCATATTCTTATTAAAAAGTATCTTGAAAAAGCTTACCCTCTTGAAGTAATGCGCAGTATCATCCGGTCTTGTCGTGATGAAATTACAGGACAACAAAAGATTGAAAAAGAAAAAGAAAGAAGTGATCTTATTATCACTCTTGAGGCCAAAGTATCTGACAAAATTCCCGGCCAGTTATATAAAGAGATTGGGGATTTTGAAAACAGTGAAGGTAAGGATTGTCGCATTGTCAACTTAACAATTCAACCAAGTGGGCTTAAAGATGATGAGCAAATGCACTTCAATAATGTTACAATCAGAGGTGTTGCTAACTTTTTATTTAATGAAATGACAGCTGAATAGGCATTTAAAGGTATATTTGCATAAAGAAATTTATGTCGGTTTTTTAAAAATGTACCTAAATGATCAGGAATAAATTACTTATTGCTTCTGTCTTGGTTTTTGTAGTTATGTTAATGATCAAAAGCCTTGATTTATCTGCCCAGATAACAACCTATGCGGTTTCCGACCCCCAACAATTTTCAGGGAAACATGGTCTGTTTTACTCTTTGCCTAAAATTTATTTTAACATTGAAGTGAATGTTGAGAAAATTTCCAGGTACAGAGGCCCTTTGTCAAACTATGCTTTTTACTATTTGGGGATTGAGCGTATGATTAATGAAAATAGCGTATCGTATGAACTAAATGATGTTATACTGGTACCGCAATCCAGCCCCGACCCGGAACATCTTTATTTTATTGAGTATGGAGTTAAAGAAGCCAAAGAAGAGCGGGCAATAGAATTTGAATTGACCAAGAATGGTTTCCTGGTTTACTCCGGTATTAATTGTCCTTACAATGAGGAAGATTTTAAGGTTAATGAAACAAAAGATGTCGGACACCTAAAGGTGCCCCCCGACGAAGCCGACGAAAAAGAACTTTTCCATTACTTTGCGACTTATAATAGCGTTGAAAAGATAGATACAATTATTAGTTTTTTAACCACCGATACAGGTGTAGTTGAACATGTTGAATATAACACAACGTTGGTTCCCAAAACATTATCCCAAAGAGCGAAAGAGGCAGCTGATCAGGTTATTAAAATCAGAGAGAACAGGTTTAATTTGCTTACAGGGTACCAGGAAGTAAATTATGAACATGGAACTATTGCATATATGGACGGACAGCTTAAGGAGATGGAAGAGGCTTACATTTCACTTTTTAAGGGATTGGAAATTGTAAAAGAACATCAATTAAGTTTTTTTTATACGCCGGAGGCTGATAATCAGGGAAAGCAGGAAGTTTTGTTTAGATTTTCTTCTGATGAGGGCACGAAAAATGCCACCTCATCCAGTGGTGAACCGGTTTATATTGTTTTTGAAACTCTTGGCCCTTTCTGGGGAGTTGGGAGTAAGATCAATGACTCTTCAATACAGCAGGAGAATAATGGCTATGTTTATCGTATTCCTGAGTTATGCAGGGTGAAGATAATATTCAGAAGTGACGTGTTATTTTGTGAAGATTTCGTTATCACGCAATTTGGAGCCACTGTGGTTATCTCTTCTACAGAAAAAATTAATCTCGATTTTTATCCGGGTACCGGAGGGATAAGGAAACTACAGGTTAAATAGCTTTCCTGATTTTGATTAGTTTCGTAAGCAGATCTTCAAGCAGGTTCAGTTTTAACATGTTTGCACCATCTGACAATGCATGTGAAGGGTCAGGATGGGTTTCAATAAAGATACCATCAGCTCCGGCAGCAATCCCGGCTTTGGCTATTGTTTTGATTAATTCCGGCTGTCCTCCTGTTACACCAGAGGCTTGATTTGGTTGCTGAAGTGAGTGAGTAACGTCCAGAATAACCGGAACACCAAAATTTTTCATAATAGGGATATTCCTGTAATCGACAACGAGGTCATGGTAGCCAAACATGTTTCCTCTTTCAGTAACCATGATCTTTTTGTTCCCGGAGGCCCTTACTTTTTCAATAGCAAAGCGCATAGCATCTGCTGAAAGAAATTGCCCCTTTTTGATGTTGATTGGTTTTTCTGTTTTTGCGGCTGCTACCAAAAGTTCAGTTTGGCGGCAAAGAAACGCAGGGATTTGTAAAACATCAACATAGTCTGATGCTAAATTAGCTTCTTCAGGAGAGTGGATGTCTGTCAAGGTTGGGATAGAAAGCTCTTTTCCAATGGCTTGAATGATCTCCAATCCGGCTGCATCACCTATCCCTGTGAATGAATCAATCCTTGACCTGTTAGCTTTTTTGAAAGAGGCTTTAAAGATAAATGGTATTTGCAAGTGATCGGTAATCTTTTTTATGCTGGAGGCAATCTCAAATGGGCTTATCTTATTTTCTATAACACACGGGCCGGCAATAAGGAAAAAATTACCACTTTCCAGGTTTTTAATGTATGGAATTAATTTAAGCATAGAGGAATCTGTTTTTTGTGTCGTTTAATAATTGTATTTATCTCTCCAGAGGAACTTTAGTCTTTTAGATAACTCTTTTTCTCTGGTATTGTTTTGTGGTTGATATAATTTAGTTCCTTTGATCTCCTCGGGTAGAAATTCCTGTCTTACAAAATTATGGTCGTAATCATGGGCGTATTTATAATTTTTTCCATATCCTATATCTTTCATCAGGCGGGTAGGGGCGTTTCGGATATGTAGTGGTACGGAAAGGTCTCCGGTACGGTTAACCAGCGCCAGTGCTTTTTCAATAGCCAAATAAGATGCATTGCTTTTCGCAGAACTTGCAAGATATATTGCAGTTTGCGACAAAATGATCCTGCATTCGGGGTATCCGGTTTTGTTAACAGCTTCAAAGCAGGTGTTTGCCAGTAGCAATGCATTGGGGTTTGCATTACCGATATCTTCTGATGCCAGAATGAGCATTCTTCTGGCAATAAACTTTGGATCTTCCCCGGCTGCAATCATCCGTGCTAGCCAATAAACGGCTGCATTGGGGTCGCTACCTCTGAGGGATTTGATAAAAGCAGAAATAACATCGTAGTGCATCTCCCCTGATTTATCGTATATCGCCAGATTTTGTTGTATCACATCCAGTACTTTTTTATTATCGATCAAAATAATCTCAACACCGGGTTTTTCAGACTGGACCGTTAGCTCAAGGGCATTGTATAACTTTCTGGCATCACCGCCGGAGATCCTCAACAAAGCTTCATCTTCCTTAATTTTTATTTTTATTTTATATTGTTTTTCCATATGAGCAATCCCTCCCGACAATAGTTTTAACATATCTGATTTGTCGAAAGGTTTTAAAATATAAACCTGACATCGCGATAGGAGGGGAGAGATCACTTCAAATGATGGGTTTTCTGTGGTTGCTCCGATCAGGGTTATGATTCCCTTTTCAACAGCACCCAATAACGAATCTTGTTGAGATTTATTAAACCGGTGGATCTCATCAATAAACAGAATGGCATTATTCTGGTCAAGATGAGCTTGATTAATAACATTTCTAACCTCCTTCACGCCTGAGCTAACTGCACTTAGCGTATAGAATGGCCTGTTGAGTTGTTTAGAGATTATATACCCCAGTGTTGTTTTGCCAACTCCCGGCGGGCCCCACAAGATCATAGATGGAATATTACCTGATTGCATCGCCTGATGTAATATGGAGCCTTCTCCGGTCAGGTGATCCTGCCCGATGTAATCATCAAGAGATGAAGGGCGCATTTGTTCGGCAAGTGGTGGCAAGTTAGGCATATGAGATAGTTAGTTGTTAATGGTTGATGAAGGTAGTGAAAAAAAATATTTTTGATTATACCGTTAGCTTAATTCCTTTGTAGCTGGTATCCAAAATATAAATGGAATGGCGAGGCAAGCCAGCATGGCAGTTAAAAGCATTGTTCTTTCCAAACCGATAAAGTCGCTTACAAAACCCACAATTAACATGGCAACTGCCCCGATTAAAAAACTGATTGTCATAAAAACACCGTTGAAAAAAGCCGGTCGTTCAGAATCAATATCATTGACCAGCGCCAGTAAAACCGGCCCTTGAGCAATCACAAAAAAACCAAGAACAAAGATAATGTACAAGCTAAATACATTGTCGAGGTATATAAACAAGAACATCAGGATTGGGGAACAAATGGCAATGGTAAGAAGGACTGCCTTTCGTCCTATGGTATCGGAATATTTACCGGCAAGATAAACCCCTAAAACACCAGCAAACTGGAACAAAGTAAAAGCGATACCGCCTGTTTCAAAGCTAAAGCCCCTGACATTTATCAGGTATGTAGGTAATAACACTGACAGTGTCTGCCTCATGAAAGCCCTGAAAAAGATATAACCTGAAAGTACTACAAAGAATTTTTTGAAATGAGCCAATAGTATCCATACACCCGATTTTTTTGTGTGTATCTCCTCTCCCGATTGTATGTTCTTGATTTTAAAATAAATAATTATTGATGCCACTAATCCTACAGGCATTACTTTCCATGAACCCTCCAACCCCCATAATGACACACCCCCAACAATAAATAGAGGCCCTAATGTCCGTGCCAGCTCCCCACCACTCATATAGAAACTCATACCCTTCCCTATTT
>CBDUSM010000094.1:0-5866 GCA_965369825.1 uncultured Bacteroidales bacterium | reverse complement strand
TAATAAAGTAAATGAAATCAAAAAACCCATTGATTTGGTGCCTCCAAAAGTAGATAATGTAAAAATAGCAAATCCAAAAAACAGAACAATGGAGGAATATATCATGCTAAACCCGGTTTCTTTAAGTGCAGAAATTACAGATAATTTAATATTCCAATTATTCGTTTTGAGTTCCATCCTATACCTTGATAGAAAATGAATCGTGTTATCAACGGAAATACCTAAAGCTATACTAAAGATAAGTATTGTTGATGGTTTGATACTTATTAAAAGAAATCCCATTAAAGCAGCTGTCAGTATCTGTGGTAAAAGATTTGTGATGATTGAAACACCAACCATTTGAAAAGAAGTAAACAAAAGGGCCATTAAAATCCCGATAACTATTATAGCCAGGATCAGGCTGATAAGAAGGCTTCTAACCAAATACTCCGTTCCTTTTAAGAACACAACACTCGTGCCGGTTATTTCAACATCATAGCGATTTGGTGGGAAGATATTATCAATTATTGGCTTTAAATCCTGTTTAATCCGTTTTATCTCCTTCGTCCCGACATTTGCAATCTGAACTGTAATTCGTGTCACCTGTTGATTGGTGTCGATGAATGAGTTTAGAATAGTTTTTTTCTCACTCCCCATATTGGGAACGTACGAAAGGATAAAGTTTTTTTCCTGGCTATTTGGCAGGCTGTAATAAGAACTATTATCATTATAAAAGGCCTGTTTTGCAAACTTTACAACATCGGCGATCGAAAGCGGTTTAGAAAACTCAGGGTACTTCCGTAAGGAATCTTGTAGTTGATTTATTTTTCGAATGGTTGAAAGGCGGAAAGCACCTTTGTGTTTTCGGGTGTCGATTGAGATTTCAAAAGGCAATATGCCATTAAATTCATTTTCAAAAAACATCAGGTCTTTGTATAACGGATCTGAATGCGAAATATCATCAACGAGATTCCCAGTGGTTTTTAGTTTAACAATTCCCACGATCCCAACGAGAAGAACAGCAATTGTAGTAAGATAGATTACGTTTCTTTTATTTTGAACAAGGAAAACAATTTTATCGAGCAATTTTACAGTCAGACGATTATCAAGGTGTCGAATATGCCTTTCCTTAGGTGGACTTAAATAGCTGTAGAAGATTGGAATTAGAAAAAGGGTTAAGAAAAAGACTATCATTATGCTTACTGAAGCAACAATGCCGAATTCAATCAATGCCTGATTCCGGGTAACAATAAAAGCAGCAAATCCGGTGGCAGTGGTGAGATTTGTCAGAAAGGTAGCATTTCCAACCCGTTGAACCACCCTGGAGAGTGCTTTTATCTTATTCCCATGACTTCGAAATTCATGATGAAACTTATTCAAAAGGAAAATGCAGTTTTCAACACCGATGATGATAACCAAAGGGGGGATAATTCCGGTTAATAGTGTAATTTTATATCCGAGGAGGACTAAAGTTCCCATACTCCAGACTATACTTATCGTAACAATGAACATGGGAAATAATACAGCCTTAACAGAGCGAAAGAAAATGAATAACGCTATTGAAGCTATTAGCATTGCCAGCAAAATAAAAAGCCTTAACTCGGTTTGAACTTTTTTAAGTGTTACAGTTCGGATATATGGTAACCCCGAGTAGTAAAAATTTATATCATATTGTTTGCTGAATTCTTCGGTTCGTGCCTTAATTTTATTGACCAGGAAAATTCTTTTTTTGTTATTTAATTTATCATGAGAAAGAGTGATCGCCATTATATTAGCGTTCGAACTTTTATTGTATAGCAGGTTATCGTAAAAAGGATAGGAATATATTTCTTCAATCAGGCTGTCAAGCTCATGTTGTGTTTCTGGTTTTTTAGTTACAATAGGTTGAAAGTCAAACTTTTTAGACGAATCGTTCTTTGTGAGCTTATATAAATTAGCAAAAGATACGATCTCCTGTACGCCATCAATATTTTTTAAAGTACCCGTTAGGTCGTACCATGCATTAAACTCAACCAGGTTGTAAATTTTATCATCCTTAATGCCAATAAATAAAATGCTGCCATCTTCACCAAAGGTTTTTTTAAATTGCTGATACCGAATTAATGTAGAATCGGATGCGGGGAGCATACTCGAAAAGTTATAAGAGATTTCCAAATCTATTGCCTTATAACCTAACAATAAAGTTATCAGTAAGATCCCTACCAAATTCCACACACGATTTCTTAAAATGAATCTTACCAGGTATGTCCACATAATAATGCTTATTGACCTATATTGATTTGAATAAAAAAGGGATCGAAAACCCCTTAAGAAGAGTTCAAATTTAATACTTTAATTGAAATTAAGAAGTATTGTATTCGATAGGAGTTATAAAAAAGTATATTTTTGCAAAAAAATGAAATATATTCCAGTATGAAGAAAGAAAATAAATTGTTTGAAGGAAAAACGTTGGCCATCTTATCAGGCGGTGGTGACACTCCCGCAATTAATTCCAGTATAGAAAGCATTCGAAATAGGGCTTCATTGCTTGGATATAACGTTTATGGAGTAAGGTATGGTTGGAAGGGCCTGCTAGGTGACGGAGATATTGTTGATCTTTCAAATCAGCCTTACAATGGTTGGTATGGAGGTACTGCTTTGCGTGCAAGCCGGACAAACCCATTCCCCTCTAAAAGGAATCCTGAAAACAGAGTCCCCCAGATATTAAATAATCTTGATAAGTACAACATTGATGTTCTTGTTACTATTGGTGGAGATGATACCAATGGTGCTGCAAAAAGACTATACGAAACGGAAGGTATACCAGTAATAGGATTTCCAAAAACCATTGATAATGATCTTCGCACCGGAACTATGCATCATTATAAAGGGCAGGAGATTGAAGCGGTGTTATGCCCTGGATTCCCATCGGCTGCCAGAGCTATTACGGAATTTGCTGCTCGTATAAAAACAACAGCAGAATCGCACTCGAGAATTATCGTTCTCGAGGTTATGGGACGTGATGCAGGGTGGCTTACAGGATCAGCTATTTATGGAGGTGCTGATATGTTTCTGGTACCCGAATTTGAGATGACTAAGGAACGAAAAGAATTTTTCCTGGAAACAGTCAGGGAAGCCTACATGAAATCACCTAAGAAAACATTGATTATTGCTGTTTCTGAGGGCGTAAGGTGGTACGATGATGACAAAGGTAAAATTGATGTGGTATATGCTAGTTCAGAGGTTGACGAATATGGCCATCCACGTTTTGGCGGGATTAGTGGAATAATAGCTTCAGAAATATATAACAAACTGGGAATAGAAGCCAGAGCTCAGATTACAGGGTATTATGCCAGAGCTGGTGACTGCCGTAAGTATGATCGTCGTTTGACCGCAACACTCGCCGATAAAGTAGTTGACCTGTTATTAAGGGAAGAATACGGGCAAATGCCTGTTCTTAATAAAATAGTACCGTATGATGAATTGGAAGAATTTAATACCTCTTCTATTGATATGGGCAAGATAGGTAATATGCCACTCCCGGATGAATATTATGAAATAAATAAATTCAACTTTTCAGGAGCGTATGTTGATTTTCTGTCTAATATTCTTAAGTACCCCAGGTATATAAATTTTAATTATGATTTTCCGGTTGTAATTCCAGAGAGATGATATCGGCCCTATATTATTTTTTATTGAGAAACCGGTAAGTTGTAATTTTAAACCAAATTAAATTTTTTTGTAGATTGAAAATCAGGGAGTTAATTAATCTTTATGCCCTTGATGGTAGGGTGGCCCGTATTATTGAAGCACTTGACCGGAAAAGCCCGGACCGGATTTTCCTTTCGGGGTTAATTGGTTCTGCAAGGGCTATTCTTTCTGCTGCCGTTTATCAAAATACACCCCTAAATCACCTTTTTATTCTTTCGGATAAAGAAGCCGCTGCTTATTTTTATAACGATCTTGAGAATCTATTGGGCGAGCAAAAATTGCATGACAATAAAAAAAGGATCCTGTTTTTCCCAACAACCTATAAAAGACATTATCAAATTGAACAGCATGACAATACGAATTTATTGTCACGGTCGGAGGTGTTGAACAGGATTGCTACAGGAAAGAGAAGTACAATGATTGTTTCTTATCCTGAAGCACTATGTGAAAAAGTTGTATCGAGAGAATCATTAACCCGGCATACATTCAGGCTAAGCAAAGGAGAACAGATTTCGTTGGATTTTCTGACTGATTTGTTAATAGAATATGAATTTGAAAGGGTTGACTTTGTTGTAGAACCAGGCCAGTTTTCAATCAGAGGCGGTATAGTGGATCTTTTTTCCTTTTCGAACGATTACCCTTACCGTATTGAGTTTTTTGGAGATGAAATTGAATCGATCAGGACCTTTAACCCGGCTAATCAGCTATCGATAAAGAAACTTAATAGAATCACTGTCCTTCCCGATATCCAAAGCAGGAACCAGGCAGGACAACGTGAATCATTGCTTTCTTATATTGATGATAACTCCGTTCTTTGGTTTGATGATCTGCAGTTGTTTATTGACACGATAGGCCTGGAATACAATAAAGCCGTACAAATTTCTCAGGACACGGATGAAAAAGAACTCCCTGAGTCAATGAAAAACCTTTTCGTGACAGAAAAGGAAATTCGTAAGGAGATCCTGTCGTATTCTGTTATTGAGTTTGGAAGAACAAATTTTTTTGATGAAGCAGAAAATATTCTCTTCACAAATAGCCCGCAGCCTTCTTTTAATAAAAAATTCGATATACTGATTAAAGACCTGAACGAAAAAAAGAGACAAGACATTACCAATATCATTACAAGCGATAATCCAAAGCAACTTGAAAGGATCTATCGAATTTTTGAGGATATTCAACAAGGTGATAATAGCAACCCTGAAACCCTGTTTTCAACACTTAATATTTCATTGCATGAAGGATTTGTTGATCCTGACCTGAAAATTGCCTGTTATACTGATCACCAGATATTTAACAGGTATCACCGGTTCCATTTAAAAGATAGTTTTTCCAGTAAGGAAGTCCTCACCTTAAAGGAGATCTATAATCTTAATCCCGGTGACTTTATTACACACATTGATCATGGTGTTGGGCGGTTCGATGGACTTGAGAAGGTAGATAACAATGGGCGGCAACAAGAAGCTATTCGCCTGGTTTATGATAATAACGACTTGCTTTATATTAGCATTCATTCTTTGCACCGGATATCTAAATATGTAGGAAAGGAAGGAATTCCTCCAAAACTAAACAGGTTAGGTTCAAATGCATGGAACAAATTAAAAGATCGTACCAAACGAAAGGTCAAAGATATTGCCAAAGAGCTTATTAAATTGTATGCAGAAAGAAAATCTTTAAAAGGATTTAAATTTTCGCCGGATACCTATTTACAACATGAGCTGGAAGCATCATTTATTTATGAGGATACCCCTGATCAGTTAAAATCTACACAAGATGTGAAAAAAGATATGGAGGCTCAAAGCCCCATGGACCGGCTGATATGTGGAGATGTAGGGTTTGGTAAAACAGAAATTGCGATTCGTGCAGCCTTTAAAGCTGTAGCTGATAGCAAGCAGGTTGCCATCCTGGTGCCAACAACTATTTTAACCTTACAACATTACAAAACATTTACCGAACGGCTTAAGGACTTTCCGTGCAATGTTGATTATATTAATCGATTTAAAAGCACCAAAGCTCAAAAGCAAACATTACAAGATCTGAAGTCCGGGGAAATTGATATTCTTATTGGTACCCATCGTTTGGTAAGCAAAGATGTAGAATTTAAAAATCTTGGGCTGTTGATTATTGATGAGGAACAAAAATTTGTTGTTTCTAAAAAAGAAAAACTAAAGCAAATTAAAACCAATGTCGACACACTTAC
>CBDUSM010000093.1:0-5867 GCA_965369825.1 uncultured Bacteroidales bacterium | reverse complement strand
GAAAATCCGGCTACCGGAAGGGAAGAATTATGTCAAAATCAAAGATATTGTTCACCATCATAAGCTTCATACCATCTGCGAAAGTGGCCGTTGTCCGAATATTGCAGACTGCTGGGGGCGCGGTACGGCCACCTTTATGATACTTGGGGATATTTGTACACGATCGTGTAAGTTCTGCAATGTAAAAACCGGCAAACCATTACCTGTTGACCCTGATGAACCCTTGCATATTGCCAGGTCTGTGCAATTAATGAAGTTAAATCATTGCGTAATAACATCTGTTGACAGAGATGACCTGGCAGACGGAGGGGCTTCTTTCTGGGCCGAAACGATCAGGGCTATCAAAAAACTTAATCCTGAGATCACCATTGAATCATTGATCCCTGATTTCAACGGTGAATATTCATACCTGGAAACTGTGATCAATGCCAAACCGGATGTGATCTCCCACAACCTGGAAACTGTTAGCAGGCTAACCCCTTTTGTACGAAGCAAAGCAAAATATGAGACCAGCTTAAAAGTGATCAGGAATATTGCCGCCTCAACAATTGTATCGAAATCGGGGATCATGTTAGGCCTGGGTGAAACAGAAGATGAAATAGTTCAAACAATGGATGATTTGATCGAAACAGGATGTGAGGTATTCACCATCGGGCAGTACCTGCAACCAACAGCTAATCATTTACCTGTTGCGGAATATGTTTCGCCCGAAACTTTTGAAAAGTATAAAAAAATCGGTCTTGCAAAAGGATTTCGCATTGTGGAAAGTAGTCCGCTTGTGAGGTCATCTTTTCGGGCGGAGAAACACATTAGATAAGGTAGTTCGGATAAAAAAATTAATGCCAATAAATTACTCAAATTGCCATTTTTTTACATGAATAAACAAACAACATTTCAGGACCTGGGGTTAATCGATTTTAAAGAAGCATGGGACTACCAGGAAGAGCTTTTCAACAGGATTCTGAAGGTGAAATTGTTGAATGATGCCCAATCGGCCAATGAAAAAAAGCCGGTGCCAAATCATCTCCTTTTCTGTGAGCACCCCCATGTTTTTACATTGGGGAAAAGTGGTTCGGAAAGCAACTTGCTGATCAATAATCTTCAATTGCTGGATAAGAAAGCTTCCTTTTACAAAATTAACAGAGGAGGAGATATAACATACCATGGCCCGGGTCAGATTGTGGCATATCCGATTCTTGATCTGGATAACTTTAAGTTATCCATCAGAAAATATATTTATTCCATTGAAGAGGCTGTTATCGTTACCCTTGAAAAATACAGAATTAAAGCCAGTCGGTTAGAAGGAGCAACGGGTGTTTGGCTTGATCCTGAAATTCCTGATAAAGTCCGAAAAATTTGTGCTATTGGGGTCAGAGCAAGCCGGTGGGTAACTATGCACGGACTTGCCTTAAACATAAATACCGACCTGAGTTACTTTAATTTTATCCATCCATGTGGAATGCCTGATAAAGCTGTAACATCGTTGGAAAAGGAACTCGGTGCAAAACAGGATTTGAATGCAGTCAAAAAGGCCTTAAAACAAAACCTTGTAAGAATAACCGGAATGCAAATAGAATGAACACATCACACTTGCTAAGCCAATACAACACTAAGCACATGATGTGATTTGATTTCCCCAAACATAGGAAGGTGTAACCGGTAATACACCAGCAGCTTTTCCAATAATTCCATCCGGCTCCTGCCAGTCATCCTGATCTTATGCATTTCATCATAGTCAGTTGTTAATAATTCGAAAAACCGGGTGCTGAGCGGTGGGGCAAGATAATGATCATGGAGAGGGTGATGATTAACAAACACTCCCTCTTGCAAGTCAAAAAATTTATCTGTATCAGAACAGTTTTTCCGTGGTAAGAAACCAAGATATTGAGACAGGTGGATAGAAAACACTAAATGAAGGTTGGCATATGTCCCTTTTTTTCTATCCAACTCCCTGATAGAGTTAACAATAAAATTAAACAGTGGCTTGTTTGGTTCTTCCTCAATAATGGACCGGTAAAAGATATCAATCATAAAAATGACAATGGCCTTTTTTTTAACATCAAATGAAATTGAGTTAGACGGGAAGGCAATTTGTACCTCTTTTACATGTTGTACCGAACGATTTTCGTTCCTGTAAACCACCATGTCGAGAATATTTCCAACCTGAAAAAGACCAGACTTAATGTTGGTTTTTTTATTTTTTACTCCACGGATCAGATAGGATTGCACTCCAAATTCCTCGGTATATACCCTAACAATAATAGAACTGTCACCATACTTAATCTGGTGAAGTACAATCCCATGTGTTTTAGCTAACCGAGACATTAATTAATAACGAGGATTTTTGTCACTGCTGTTTCCGATCCATCATCATTTGTAATAAAAACAAGATAAACTCCGGTTTGCACTTTGTCGCCATTGAAATTTCGTCCGTGCCAGATTGCCTGACTACCTTCGGCTTTTGTTGCAAAGACAAGCGTTCCGCTAACGTCGGTGATTTTAACATCTGAATTTTGATACAGGCCTTTTATGGCAATAACACCATTGTAATCTTCTCTCACCGGATTAGGATAGGCATAGATTTCAGAGCCCGGAGGGGGAGGGGGTGGAGCAGTACCCTTATAAGAAATAATTCCCTGAGATGTTCCAAAGAAAACCTCGCCGTCATCATTCATAACAATACTGGTAATAGAATTAGAAAGCAATGGGCTGTTTTCGGCATTAAAGTGAAGTATTTGATGTGTACCGTCTTCCGACATCAAAAAAACGCCGGCGCGGTCGGTACCGAACCATTTTCTGTTAGCTCCATCAATAGCTATCGCCGTCACAGCTTCTGTTTCCAGCAGGTATTGAACATAACCATCCTGCTCAACCAATATACGCTGTGCATCATAATTACCACCCGTAAAAACATTTCCCGGCGAATAAATAACAGCAACACCTTCATCCGATCCCAGCCATAGCTCTCCATCCTGATCAACAGCAAAGCAAAGTATTTTCAATCCGGGAAGATCACCGTTTCCGGGGTTACCATTTAATTTTTTTGCCTGATCATCGTTTGTGTTTGTGATGGTATTGTTATCATTAAAAACCAGCAAACCGTGATCCCTCACCAACATCCATTTCTGGTTCATCTGATCGATAACAATTTCTCCAACATCTATTCCGGTAGCAACCGACCCAAGACTTAAAGCATGCCATGACCCATCATTCATCATTACAGATAATACAGAAGCTGCATTTGAGTTAACAACCCAAAGGTTATGATCGTTGTCAAAAATCAAACCACCTATATTAATCTTCTCAAATCCTGTAATGGGTTGTAGCGTACTATTTTCATCCGTATAGACTGTAGTCAGCTCATTATTAGTAAATTCAAAGATACCATATCCCCATGTGCCACCAAAGAATTTCTTACTGTTGGCCGGATCAACCACTACACAAACCATATCCCTTGCCGGCTCAAGCTCCGGTGTGTTTTTATAATCCAAATTTACCCAGCTTCCATTGACAAAACCATACGTCTCAGCTCGTTTCCAAATATTCCCCCATGAGATATCCCGGCCCCCCGGTACTCCCCAAAGATCCTTTCCTGTCACCGACAGAGCAAATACATCGGCTGTTTTCGGTCCGTTAAGCTTTATCACTTCAGCACTCCAACCATCATTAAATGTTTTTACCAGCCCGGAAAACCTGTCGGCCTCCCATACAAAACCATCTTTGTCAATAATGGCATCCTGTGGGTGTATGGATATATCTCCGGGTGCATATGTAAAATAAACACGCGTCAGCGACGCATCATATACATCTACATTACTGTTATTAGCAAAAACAAGGCGTCCATACATGCTTTGGATATTGCCTTTTTTGCTATTGCCAACTGCATCAAAGCGACTCCATGATTGACCGTCAAACATAAAAACAGTATCCGATGCAAAAGCTTCATTAGTATTATTAGCAAAAATCCTACCCTCGAAAAATTCGATAATATTATAGGAAAGCTCAGGATAAGGAACCTGAAGGTCCTTTGTCCAGGAGGAAAAATCAGCCAGGTTTGGACTTAAAAGCGATGCTTTATAGATCCCTGCTTCAGTAGCTGCATAAATTGAGTCCTGATCATCAAATGTAATATCATAAACATTGATTTGACCGCCTTCAGGGCCTATGTAATAGGTGTCTGAGATCTCTTCTTTGTCAATATCAAGCACAACAATTCCAAAACCACAAGCCAGGTAAGCATATTGCGCCCTGAACGTAATATTGTTTATTGTTTTGTTTCCCAGAATAGGCTTTCTTTTAATGTCAGAGATATTTATTATAACATTGCCCTTTAACAGATCAATATTTGTATTTGTATATGCAACAACAAGTGTTTGATTCTCCGTATTATACTTTATTGTACTAATACCCATATCTGTCAATCCGTTTATCTTTGTCAGCCTTGCAACACTGTAATCTTCTTTGTTATAGTAAAAAATATTATAGGGTGTTGCACAAAATATTTTATTCCCAACTTCTACCAAGGAAATACCATTGCTATACGGCAAATGATCTCTCCACTCTCCAATTCCAATCTCTTGGGAAAAAGTGAATAGCGTTGACATCATGATGGCAAAGCCAATTAAAAAATGTTTAGTACCTTTCATTATCCGTTGATTTTGACTGCAATATTACTAATCTTTTGGCATTGTTTAAACTCAATTATTAATGAATTATTGCTTTCCATTTCACCCACGTACTTGTAATATTTAATAAATTTGTAATAATTTGCTAATATCGACCATTGGAAAGCGATCAGTATTCGCCAATATATTATTGATGAAAATGATTGGAATTATGAGTTTAACAATAAACAAATAGTAAATGAAGTTGTTACCTATTAGTATTTTTATTTCCAATAAAGGACAAGAAGAGGTATTAATTGATGATTCCGAGGTAAAGGTCCGTTTAATGAACAACAAATATTGATTACCAGCTTTGAATGGAACCGAATAAAAACAGACTACAAATAACAAAAATCCTGTTACTTAAGAATATGACCAGTAATTGTTGTATTCGTATTGTAAAACAATTTTTTGAGGGAATAGGTGTTACAGTGAATACTATTAAACTGGGAGAGGTTTGCATTACTTATGATGCAGGAAAGATCCATGAGGCCCGGATAAAAAATTTGTTGAGAAATGAAGGTTTTGAAATTATTGTCGATAAAGAGAAGTCGCTTGTTGAACAGATTAAGATCTCAGTGATCGAATTGATCCACATGGCGAACTACAGCAATTCGATTATTCGCAATTCCGACTACCTGGTCGATAAGTTGAATTTGTCATACCAGTATTTATCAACTATCTTTTCGAAACATGAAAAGATTACGCTTGAGAAATTCATTATCAATCATAAAATCGAAAAGGTTAAAGAGTTAATCTCATATGATGAATTAACGTTAAGCGAAATATCTTACCAGATGGGGTACAGCAGCGTTCAATACCTTTCAACACAATTCAAAAATATTGCTGGTGTTTCGGTAACAGAATTCAAAAAGGATCCTGCCAAATACAGAAAACCGCTGGACAGGATTGTTGAATGACCCTAAATCTGATATTTTCCCTTCAGTATTCTCCAAAAACGGGCCAACAAACCCGTCACAACAACGATACCGGCAAACCACAGGAAATATAGCCCTAAACCCTGTGTTTTGTAGATGGCTGTTGCGATATTCCCGATAATCAACCATTGGATTACATAGTGAGATGTTACAGTTTTTCCAACCCTCTTGAAGTACATCACTACCTTTGATCGCCTACTTTTTTCTTCAATAAAGGACAACACAACGGCCCAGTATGAAACAAAAAGAATTGTCCAGCCAAAAT